>JAUIAI010000440.1 GCA_030425615.1 Gammaproteobacteria bacterium | reverse complement strand
AACGGTCAGCGCCAGGCTCGCCCGCGTCCTGAGACAGGCGAGGATCAGGAGGACGAGCCCGACGCTGCGGGTGAGCGTGGCGGTGCCCAGCGGCGTGTCCATGACCAGCGCGAGGATCTCGGGGTCGGTCATGCCGTTCACCCCGTCGTCCAGCAGCCGCCCGGCCGTGACCGCGACGTGCAACGCCCCGCCGGACAAAGCGACGAATGCCCATGCGACGGCGGCCGGCCGCCATCGAAGCGGGGTCGGAAGACGCTGACCCCCGTGAGCGGCTCTGAACAGGAGCGCGCCAGCCGCGGCCAGGCTGCCGAGATAGATCAGAAATTTGGCCGAGGCTTCGGCCAGTGGCCAGGCGCCGAGGAGTTCCGACACCGATCAGCGAGCGTCGACGGTGAAGGAAAAGCCGCCGGACATCGCGTGACCGTCATCACCCAGTGCACGCCAGCGCACCTCGTAGCGGCCGGCGCCCGGCACTGCGACCGGCAGACTGGCCTCACGGATCATCTCCCGGGTCGGGATCCCGACCCGGACCGGGTCGCCGCCATCGGGGACCAGTTCGACCTTGACGAGTCGCGCGGGCCGCGCAAACGACAGCGTGATCACGGTCGGCGCACCGGCCAGCCGCTCTCCGTCCGAGGGCGAGGACGCGCTGAGGGGCGAATGCGCCCACACGGGCGCGGCCGGGCCGGCCACGATCAGAGCCGACATTACGAAGATTCGAAGCATGTTCATCATGGGATCAATTTAACGCGAGACATGGCACAGTGGGCGGATTCGGTGACACGAGACTCAGGTCATGCACGCAGGCGACCCCCGCATGTCGGGCGCGGCGCGCACCCATTCGACCATTTGCCGGCCCCGGCCAGGGCTTTTCCGACCGTCGCGCCCGTCCCTGTAGGAAGAAGATAGCGGGGAGCCGTGCGGCAACCTCCGATTCCCATCGGCGGCGCCGTACCAATGTCCAACCCCGCCGCTTGCGGCTGGAAGAGATTCAATGGCCGACATCGAAGAAGAAGCCAGGACCGGACACGAGATCATTCGGCAGATCCTGCCACTGATGTCGCGGCACACGGTCGATTTTCGTCCGAAGAGCTACGCGGTCTGGTACTCGTACGTTTCGGGAGCCGACCCGGCGCTGAAGGCCGCGATCGACCGGCGTATCGATCGTGGACAGCGCCTCGACGGTGCAGTCACGCTCGATCTCTACAGCCGCCACATGATCGACAAGGCGGAAGCCGACGTCGCCCAGGCTCAGAACAAGTTGCTGGACGTGCTGGCCACGGCCCAGAACCAGATGCATTCGGCGGGCGACGAGACCTCCCGCTTCAACGCCCACCTCCAGGGATTCGGCACCTCGCTCGGCGCGGTCGAGGACGCCGAGCAGCTCAAGGCTGAAGTCGAGACGATGGCCGGCGAGACCTCGCGCATCGGCGCCGCCCTGGAGGGGCTGATCGAGTCCGTTCGCGAGTCCCAGGCGGAGGTGGCGCGGCTGAGCCTCGAGTTGAGCCGCGCGCGCAGCGAAGCGAGCACGGACGCCCTGACGGGCCTCTCCAACCGGCGGGCGTTCGACGCCGCGATCAGCGAGTTCTGCAAGAACCATGGCTCCGGCGCGTTGTCGCTGGTGATGATGGACATCGACCACTTCAAGAAAGTGAACGACACCCTGGGCCATCCCTATGGCGATCTCGTGATCTGCTCGGTGGCCCGGATCATTCACGCCAACATCCGGGGCCGGGACCTCGCCACCCGCTACGGCGGCGAAGAGTTCGCGATCCTGTTGCTCGACGCGCGCGAGGGGGATGCCGCGATCGTCGCCAACCGTATTCGCGAGCAGGTCGCCGCCGCGCGCATCCGCGACAAGGACGGCACCGAGGCGAAGCAGATCACGATCTCGGGCGGCGTCGCCGAGCACGGCGAGCGCGAGTCACCGGAGGGCCTGCTCGGCCGTGCCGACCGCGCACTCTACCGATCCAAGACCGCCGGCCGGAACCGGATCACCTGCGCGGGTTCCTGAACCCGTCTGCGGCCGCCAGCCGGGCCCTCACCGGCCGGGGCGCAGTCCGCGCCAGCGCGACATGGCGGACACCGACTCCAGGACACCGCCGAACGGCCGAGCCGCGCACGCCGCGCGGCCGGCGATCGCATGCATGCTCGCGGGATGCCGCTCGCCCGCATCCTCAGCCGCGCCCTCGTAGGCATCGAAGCCCCGCTCGTCGAAGTCGAGGTCCATCTCGCCAACGGGCTGCCCGCCTTTCACATCGTGGGCCTGCCCGAGGCCGCCGTGCGCGAGAGCCGCGAACGGGTGCGCGCCGCGCTCCTGCAGGGCGGCTACGACTTCCCCAACCGGCGGCTCACCGTCAACCTCGCCCCGGCCGATCTGCCCAAGGATTCGGGGCGCTTCGACCTGCCCATCGCCATCGGCGTGCTGGTCGCCAGCGGCCAGGTCCCGGCCACGCGGCTCGCCTCGCGGGTGTTCGTGGGCGAACTCTCGCTCAGCGGCGAGCTGCGGCCCATCCGGGGTGCGCTGGCCATGGCGCTGGCCATGGCACGGGAAGGGCCGGGCGGCAGCGGCACTGAGCTCGGCTGCGCTGCCACCCCGGCCCTGGTTCTGCCGGCGGCCAACGCCGACGAAGTCATGCTGGTGCCCGGTCTCGTTTCCGCGCCGGCAGCGTCGTTCGAGGCTGTCTGCCGCGACCTCCGTGGCGATGATCCGCTCACGGAACACGCCGGTGGCGCGTCACCGGATGAAGCGCACGGTTCGGCCCCGACTCACGACGACATGGCCGACGTCCGCGGTCAGCCCACGGCCCGCCGCGCGCTCGAGATCGCTGCCGCCGGCGGCCACTCCCTGCTGATGGTGGGCCCCCCCGGCGCCGGAAAATCGATGCTCGCGCAGCGCCTGCCCGGCATCCTGCCGCCCCTGTCCGACGCCGAAGCACTGGAGACCGGGGCGATCGCCAGCCTGGCCGGGCACTTCGACGCCTCCCGCTGGAGGATGCGTCCGTTCCGTGCGCCGCATCACACGGCCTCCACGGTGGCGCTGATCGGCGGCGGGAGCCGGCCACGACCCGGTGAGATCAGTCTGGCTCACCACGGCGTGCTGTTCCTGGACGAACTTCCCGAGTTCGGCCCGCGAAGTCTCGAGAGCCTGCGCGAGCCCCTCGAGACGCGGCAGGTTCACATCGCCCGCGCCAACCACCGCCTCGCCCTGCCCGCGAGCTTCCAACTCGTGGCCGCGATGAACCCCTGCCCGTGCGGTTTCCTCGGCGAGCCCCGGTGCCGCTGCACGCCGCCGTCGGTCGCCCGGTATCAGCGCCGCCTCTCCGGCCCCCTGCTCGACCGCCTCGACATGCATCTCTGGGTGGCGCCCGTCCCCGCCGACGCTCTGCTGGCCACGTCCGCGGGCGAGGCCAGCGCGCCGATCGCCGCGCGGGTGACCAAGGCCCGGGAACGCCAGCAGCAGCGACAGGGAACCATCAACGCGGGTCTTGCGGCGCGCGGTCTGGACGCACACTGCGCCGTGTCACCCGATGCGCGTGCAATGCTGTTCAAAACGGCCACGCGGCTGCAGTGGTCCGGCCGGGTGTTGCACCGCGTGGTGCGGGTGGCCCGCACCATCGCGGACCTGGCCGGCGAAGACGAGATCGGCAGGACGGCGATCTCGGAAGCCGTCGGCCTGCGCAGGGCACTCTTCGAGACCATGGGCCTGAGTCGGAGTCCCTGCTAATCTCCGTGGGCTCGGCAGCGGCATCGGCGCCGCCAGCCTTCCCGAACCCGACCCGAAACAAACATGACCACCACCCCGAACGCCGACCGCCCGCTGGCCGGACTGAAAGTCGTCGAACTGCACGCCATCGGCCCCGTCCCCTTCGCGGGCATGACGCTTCGCATGCTCGGCGCCGAAGTCGTCCGCGTGAGTCCGCCCAACGATCCCGGACTGGGTATCGGTCTGGATCCCCGGTACGAC
>JAUIAI010000439.1 GCA_030425615.1 Gammaproteobacteria bacterium | reverse complement strand
ACAAGAGGGCGCGCACGCCCGGACGCATGGCACGCAGCAACGCCAGCCGCTGACGCTCGCCGGTGGACAGCCGCGAGACCGATGCTTCGGCGAGTTCCTTCTTGAGACCCAAATCGCTCAGCAATGCCGGCAGGTCGATGCCAGCGTCGAAATGCTCGCGCACGCTGTCGGCCCACCAGCCGGACTCCGCCGGCACGTAACCCACGAGCCGACGCCACTGCGGCGCCGGCATGTTCGAACAACGACGGCCGTCCACCTCTGCGTCCCCATCGTGCGGATCGAGGTCCGCCACGGCCCGCAGCAACAGCGACTTGCCGGATCCCGAGGCGCCCTGGATCGCCACGCACTGGCCGTCGGGCACGGTCAGGCTCACGGGTTCAAGGGTCTGCGCGCGAAGGTCGACAAGCGCGAGCACGATCGATGGTGGACGGGAATCAGTTGCGACGGGAACGCATCCTGGTCATTCTACTCAGTGCCGTTGACCTGACTCACGAACGGCGGTCAAGATTCCTGCATTCAAGACCGAGGCGCTTCGATGTCAGACCCCGTTCGCACCGTCGCCATCGTCGGCGGCACCCATGGCAACGAGATCACCGGGCCTCACCTGCTGAGACACTGGCGCGACCACCCGGACGAGGTCACCCGCCCCGGCATCGAGACCACGCTCGTGCTGGGCAACCCCAAGGCCTTCGAGGCCAACCGCCGCTACATCGATGACGACCTGAACCGTGTGTTCGGCATCGATGCCCTGCGCGACGATGCCTCGCCGTCTTACGAGGCGACGCGCGCCGCGGTGCTCGACTCGCGGCTGGGGCCCAAGGGTGCGCCGAAGACGGATCTCCTGATCGACCTTCACACCTCGACGAGCCACTGCGGCGCGATGATCATCCTGCTCGACACGGATCCGTTCAGCGTGCGCATGGCGGCCTGGCTGTCCGGGCGCATCCCGCAGGTGCGTGTGCACCACATCCCCGTGGCCTCGGGCGACCAGCCCTATCTCGGCTCCGTCGCCCGCCGTTGCCTGGGCGTGGAACTCGGACCAGTGCCGCAGGGCACGTTGCGTCACGACGTCTATGAGTTGTCGCGAACGGTGGTGCTGGCGGCGCTGGACTTCGTGGTCGCGAGCAATGCCCGGGCGCCCATGACGCTGCCGGAATCGGTCGAGGTCTTCCGCTTCTGCGAGACCGTTCCGTTTCCGGCGGACGGTCCGTACAAACTAGCCATGGTTCACGAATCGCTGCTGGGGCGGGACTATGCTCCGCTGGCTCCGGGCGAACCACTCTTCCGGCGACTGGACGGATCGGTGGTGCCCTTCGAAGGCCCGGAGACCCGATACCCGGTGTTCATCGACGAGGCCGCCTACTACGAACGCGACATCGCGATGATGCTGACCACCAAGGAGCGGCTCCCGGTCCCGGAAGCCGTTTAGCCGGCGTTGGGCGCTCCGGGTGCCGGCGCGCGTGCCCGTGGATCGCCCGTCTCAGCGCGCCACGTGCAGACCGTTGATGACGGCTTTGGTGTTCTTGTCCGAGGACGCCAGCTCGCCCGCGCGTTTCTTCGTCTCGGCCGAGTCCACGAAGCCGGTCAGCAGCACCACGCCGCCATAGACGTCGACGTTCACGCTCCAGGCCGACCCCAGGCTGATCCCGGCAAGCGACTGGTTGATGCGAACCAGCGCCAGACCGTCGTCGAGGGCCTGCCCCGCGCTGCGCGCGGCCGGCCGCGGGTGCAGTTGGCTGTCGACTTCGCGAACGCCTTTGACGGCGGACACGGTGGTCAGTGCCTTCGAGACGGTGGCCGCATCATCGACGAATCCGCCGAGCTGGACGATTCCCTTGTGGGTCTCGATGTTCATACCCAGCCCGGACAACACGTCCTGCTGCACGATCGCGGCCTTCACCCGCGCGTGCAGGACCGCATCGTCGACGATCTCGCCGGCGGACTGCTGGGCATGTGCGAGGGATGCGGACAACGTCAGGGCTGCGGCGATTGCTCCAATGCGTCTCATGTCGTTCGACCTCCGAGGAATGGATCAAGACTAGGGGCTTCACCGTCACCGGGCAAACAATCCCCTCAGAGCTCGTCCTCGAAGAAGCGTCCGATCGACTTGCGAAACCGGGTGATCACGCTCTCGGGCGCCTCGAAGCGGGCCGCCTGCTCGGGCGTCACCTGGCGGCTGAAGCGCAGGTCGTGCTCCAGGAAGGCGGCCCGCAGTTCGCCGGCGAGCCCGGCGTCCCGGAACACGATCGCGGTCTCGCTGTTCAGCCGCTCGCTCCTCGGATCGAGGTTGTACGAGCCCACGAGGCTGGTCGTGCCGTCGACCACCATGTACTTGGAATGCATCGTGCCCTGCGAGCGTTCGGTCTCGTCTTCGCCCTGCCCCACCCACTGCCAGATGCGGATGCCGGCATCCTCGCGGTCGCAGGCGGCCACGTCCGGAGAGGCATTGACGGCGAGCAGTTGTCTGAAATATCCGCGCCCCACGAGGCTGATCTCCGGCAGATCGTTGGTCTCGGGACTGTTGGTGACCAGCCGCACCGCCACGCAGCGCCGGGCCGCGGCGTCGAGCACCCTGGCCATGGAGGCGGTGGGTACGAAGTAGGCATTGGCGATCAGCACTTCGTGCCGGGCACGCTCGATGAGCTTGATGTACGCCTGCTGGATGTAGGTCTCTTTTTGCCGCGGGCGGTTCTGAAGGAAACGACAGGTCGCCGGCCGGTAGGTGGTCGCGGGCCGCCGCGACTCCAGCGCCGCGACGTTGCGAACGATCCCGGGATCGGTCGAGTAGGTCACCGGGATGCGACCCGTGGCGTCCAGCACGCTGCGGGTGGCCTCCCAGTAGAGATTGGTGTTGAAGATGCCGCGACTCTTCTTGATGTCGACGAAATAGTCGAAGTTGCGGTCGAAGGCCCGGGTCATGTCGTCCACGATCGAACCGCGCACGGCGACGTCCTGGTCGCGCCAGGTGGCGTCCGGGTTGTCCGGGTCGGCACGGAAGTACTCGTTGCCGATGTTCAGCCCTCCGGTGACGGCCACGGCGTGCTCGGTGCCGCCGTCGATGATCCACATCTTCTCGTGGAAGCGCTTGTCCAGCTGCTCCGGATCGAAGTGCGGCGTCAGCACGGGAATGGGAATCTCGTTCAGCCACTGGAGGGCCATGGCTTCGTAGCCTTCCACCTCGATGCCGTGCTGCTTGAGATCGAAGTACAGCCACTGGGTCTGCAGCCACGGATTCGAGAAGGCGTCGACGATCACCCGCACATCGAGCCCGGCCGCCTTCTTCTCCTTCAGGACCTCGGCGATCCGGATGCCGGATTCGTCGCCCGTGAACACGAGCGCCTGGATGCGCACGGACGAGCGCGCCATCTTGAGCGCGTTCATGCGAACGGCAAAGGAGTCCTCGCCGCCCGCCAGAACCGCGATCTCACAGTCGCGGGGACCCCGCACCGGAAAGAGTCCGCGGGTGGCGACGTCTTCGTAGTCGCTGCCGATGAATCGCGCGCCGGGCTCCAGCACGCCCGATGCGGCCACCTCGTCGATGTAGGCCTCGAGCGCGCGGGACTCCTCGGACCCGGGAGCGGGCGGTGCGTGCATGCAGCCGGCCAGAAGTACCGCGGCCAGGGCCGGAGCCAGGCAGAGCAGGCGGAAGGGCAAGGTTGCCACCGGGTCGCCGCGCGCCGAAACGTCAGCCGCCGAGAACCATGGCATCGGGAATCTCGTAACGCTCGTCCCCGACCTCGATGAAGTTCAGATCGCCCACCTTCCGGGTGCGGAAGCCGCCGTCGCCGGAGCGGTCGGCCTCGCTCATGTCCGCACTCACGGGGACGCCGCGACGGAAGAAGACCGCCCGCTTGCGGCCGTCGGGAAGCGTCACCACCACGGTTGCGAACCCCCCGCTCTGACGGGCCACCGCCCACTCGCAGGTCGTCATGGGCTGATTCCTCCGCTGCGCGCACGGCATGTAGGGACCGGTGGCATCGAATTCGCCCTGCCC
>JAUIAI010000438.1 GCA_030425615.1 Gammaproteobacteria bacterium | reverse complement strand
CCCGCATCGGACACCATGTTCAGCTGCAGTCCGGACGGTGGACCGAACAGTCGCTTGAGCCCGTCGGCCTGGTCGATGCCGATATCAAACATGGAGCGCTCCGGCATCAAGTTCGCGACCCTCGGCGACCGGACCCTCGACCCGCTTCCAGGGCACGCGCGATCAGACCCCGTGCGTCCGGACGCTGCCAGTCCTCGGGCACCCGCTGGCCGTTCCCCACACCGACCAGGGGTACGCGATAACGAATCAGCGCGTCCAGGGCGCCGCCGAGCCGGCAGGCTTCGTCGACCTTGGTCAGCAGGGCACCGCTGGCCTGTTCGGCACGGTACGCCGCCAGCGTTTCGTCGATGGCCTCGGCCTGGGCGGCCGCGCTGATCACGATCAGGCGCTGCACCACGCTCGCCGACAGCCCCTCGAGCATTCGCTCGATGCGCGGGTCGCGCTGACCGAGCCCTACCGTGTCGATCAGCACCAGATGCTTGTCGGACATTCGCGAGAGCGTGTCGAGCAGCGCGGTGCCATCGCGGACCGTCTGGACGTCGATGCCGATCATGTCGCCGTAGCGGCGCAGTTGGTCCTGGGCGGCCACCCGGTAGGTATCGATCCCGATGAGACCCACCTTGTGCGCTCCGTGGCGCAGTGCACACTGGGCGGCGAGTTTCGCCGCGGAGGTGGTCTTTCCCACCCCCGTCGGACCAACCAGTGCGAACACACCACCCCGCTCGAGATGGTCCTGTTCGAAGCAGGCCACACCGAGATTGCGGCTCAGCGTATCGTGAAGCCAGTGATCCGCCTCGGCCGGCGCACTGTCTCGCGGCAGACTACCCACCAGGGCGCGCGCGAGCCTCGGGGAGAAACGCGCGGACTGCATCCGGCGCAGAATCCGCGCCTGTGCCGGCGTGCGCCGGACGCCGTCGACCGAGCTGAGCGCACCGAACTGCTGGCTGATGAAGCTGCGCATCTTCCGGAGTTCGCTGACGACGCGGGCCATGTCTTCGTGGGTGGCGGCACCCGCACCGGGATGCGGGGTCTCATCTCGACCATGAGACGCGAAGGTCACCGACCGCGGGGTCGGTGTGTCCTCCGTGCGCGGCGCGGACGATCGTGACGACACGGGTGCAGGCGGTTCGTGGGAGGCCGCAGCCGCCTCACGCGCCACCGCTCCCGGGCCTTCCTCGCGAGTCATCGCCTGGCGTCGGCGCTCCTGGGCGTAGCGCTGGAAACTGACCGTGCTCATCTCCGCGGCCGGCGCGGCAGGCGCCCTCGGTGCGGGCGGCTCGACCCTGGCTTCCCAGTCGACCAGCGAAGCCTCGTCGAGCGCGGTGATCACGACCCCGCCCTCCACCTTGCGGTTGGCGAGGATGACGGCGTCCGGTCCGATCTCCTCGCGGATTCGGGCCATGGCCTCACGGGCCGACGGCGCGACGAACTTGCGGGGCGTCATGAAGTCTCTCCGATGAGTCGACTGATTTCGATACTCGAGGTTTCAGGGATTTCCCCGTGCGAAAGCACGCGCAGCCGCGGCGCCGCCTTGCGCACCATGGCCGCGACGGACGCACGGATACGGTCAGGCACCAGCAGGCAGGCCGGATGGCCCATTTCTTCCTGCTGGTCGGCGACCTCGGCCGCGGCGCGGGCGAAGAAATCGGCGACACCCGGTTCGAGTGCCGGTTGCTCGGCATCACCCAGTGCCTGCAGCAGCAGCTTCTCGAGCTCGGGTTCGACGGCGATGACGGGCAGGTTGTCGGTACGGCCGAAGATCTGGTGAACCAGAGCCGGCGCCAGCTCGCGGCGCACCAGCTCGGTCAGGCGCCCGGCATCGTCGTTACCGGTGGCGTGCTCGGCCAGAGCCTCGAGAATCGAGCGCATGTCCCGGATGTGCACGCCTTCTGCCAACAGGTTCTGCAGGACCCGCTGCAGCCTGGGGATGGGCAGCAGCTTCGGGACCAGTTCGTCGACGAGCTTCTGCGCGACACGCCCGGTGTGCTCGAGCAGCTGCTGAACCTCGGCGCGCCCCAGCAATCTTGGCGCCTGGGTCTGCATCAGGTGGTGCAGATGGGTGGCCAGCACGGTGGCGGCGTCCACCACCGTATACCCGGCCGCCTGGGCGCCGTCCCGCGCGCGGGCATCGATCCAGACCGCGGGCAGCCCGAAGGCCGGGTCCTTGGTCTCGGTCCCCGGGAGCGAGCCCGTGGCCCGGCCGGGATTGATCGCGAGCCACATCCCCGGGTAACACTCCGCCTCGCCGATCGTCACACCCTTGAGCGTGATGCGGTAGTTGCCCGGCCTGAGCTCGAGGTTGTCGCGAATGTGAACGGCGGGCGGCAGGAAGCCGACCTCCTGCGCGAACTTCCTGCGCACGCCCTTGATGCGCGACAACAGCTCGGCACCATTGTCCTCGTCCACCAGCGTGATCAGCTTGTACCCCAGTTCGAGCCCGAGCACGTCCACCGGCGTCACGTCGTCCCAGGTCGCTTCCTGCTTGTCCTGGACGGGTTCTCCTTCTTCGGACTTCGGGGCCGCCTGCTGCTGCCGTGGCAACCACCAGGCCAGCCAGCCGCAGGCGGCCGCCAGAGTCAGGAAGGAAAGATGCGGCATGCCCGGCACGCTGCCGAGAAGACCGATGACGCCCGCGGTCAGACCGAGGGCGCGGGGTACGTTGAAGAGCTGCCTGAAGATCTGACCGCCGACGTCCTCCTCGCTGCCGACCCGCGAGACCACGAGCGCTGCGGCCACCGAGATCACGAGCGAGGGAACCTGGGCGACCAGCGCATCCCCGATGGCCAGCAGCACGTAGTTTCCGGAGGCTTCGGCCAGGGACAGGCCGTGCACGCCCATGCCGAGGATCAGTCCGCCGAGGACGTTGATCGCCAGAATCAGGATGCCGGCGATGGCGTCGCCGCGCACGAACTTCGAGGCACCGTCCATGGCTCCGAAGAAGTCCGCCTCCTGCGAAACCTCACGCCGGCGGGTTCGCGCCTCGTCCTGGTCGATGAGTCCGGCATTGAGATCGGCGTCGATCGCCATCTGCTTGCCGGGCATCGCGTCGAGGGCGAAGCGCGCCGAGACCTCGGCGATGCGGCCGGCACCCTTGGTGACGACCACGAAATTGATGACCGTGAGAATGGAGAAGACGATGATGCCGACGGCGAAGTTCCCACCGACGACGAACTCGGCGAAGGATTCGATCACCTGGCCGGCCGCATCGGTTCCGGTGTGTCCATCCATCAGTACCGCACGCGTGGACGCCACGTTCAGCGACAGCCTCATCAGCGTGGTGACGAGCAGGATCGCCGGGAACACCGCGAAATCCAGCGGCCTCACCGCGTAGGCGCCGACGAGCATCACCACGATGGCCAGCGCGATGTTGAACGAGAACAGCAGATCGAGCAGGAACGGTGGCAGCGGTACGATCATCATGGCCAGGATGGCCACGATCATCACCGGCACCGCCAGCGCCTGCGCCGGTGGCAACGGCAGCCGTACCCCGCCCAGACGCAATTCTCCGAGGCCGCGGGCGGCGGTCTGCGCCGGCAATCCCGGCTGGGCGGCCATCAGTGCGCCCTCCCGTCGACGGCCGGATCCAGCTCACCCGGCA
The DNA here is from genome assembly GCA_030425615.1 of Gammaproteobacteria bacterium. GTDB lineage: Bacteria > Pseudomonadota > Gammaproteobacteria > Burkholderiales > Burkholderiaceae_E > JAUIAI01. Next base: position 406 of record JAUIAI010000438.1, on the reverse strand, counting down.
CGAGCGAGGCGTCGGGCGTCTCGGGCATCGGCATGCCCGGCCGATGCCGCTGCAACTGATAAACGTAGGCGAGCACCTGAGCGACTGCCCGGTACAGCGCCTCGGGGACTTCCGCGTCGAGCGGAACGTGCGCGTACAGGGCGCGCGCCAGCGGCGGCAACGAAACGATCGGGACCTCGTGCGCCGCGGCGCGCTCACGGATCCGGAAGGCCAGCGAGTCGACACCCTTTGCGACTACGACCGGTGCCCGCATCTCGCCGTCCCGGTAACTCAGAGCCACCGAGTAATGAGACGGGTTGGTGACGACGACATCCGCGGTCGGGATGTTCGACATCATCCGGGCGCGCCCGAGCGAGCGCTGGCGCTCGCGGATCCGCGCACGCAGGTGGGGATCGCCTTCGGTCTC
>JAUIAI010000437.1 GCA_030425615.1 Gammaproteobacteria bacterium | reverse complement strand
CCCTGGTTAACATTCGCCCTCAGGACGTCGCCGCCGAGGTCTCCGTGTCGGACGAGGAACTGCAGGACGCCTTCGAAGCGCGCAAGCAGGACTTTCTCGTGCCGGAGCGTCGTACGATCGAACAGATGGTCTTCGACAGCCAGGAGGACGCCGACGCCGCCTATGCACGCCTGCAGGCCGGCGAGGACTTTGCCGCCGTGGCGCAGGACGCCACCGGGTCGGCACCGGTAGATCTCGGGGCGTCGTCGCGGGAGAGCCTGCTGACGCCCCTCGGCGACGCCGCAGTCGGCGGCGACCCGGTCGAGCACACCGTTCACGAAGCGGAAGCCGTCCGTGCCGCCGTAGGCCTTGGCCAGATCGATGGCTTCGTTGATCACCACCCGATACGGAATCTCCGGATGCGCCCGCAGTTCGTAAGCTCCGATCATCAGGATTGCGCGCTCGATCGGGCTGACGAGCGCGATGTCGCGATCCAGATGCGGTCTGAGCATCGCCTCCAGTTCCTCACGACGACGGATCGCACCGCCGATCAGGGCCTCGAGGTGACCGGCGTCGCACTTGGAGTAGCCGGGCGCATCCATCAGGCCCGCCTGGATCACGCCGATCTCGGTGTCCGCCAGGAGCCATTGGTAGAGTCCCTGAAGGGCGAATTCACGCGAGCGGCGACGCGCGTTGCGCGCGCCGCCTGCACCGCGCGGAGCACCCGCCCGGGCTTGTCCGCCAGCATCGCTCATTCGTCGTCGTCGCCCGCGAGGTCGTCGACGAGTTCGACCAGGTTCGCCATCTCGATGGCGACCCGGGCCGCGTCGGCCCCTTTCTCTTCGACACGCGCCAGGGCCTGCTCTTCGGTATCGGTCGTGAGCACCGCGTTGGCCACTGGCAGATCGAACTCCATCGACACCCGCGCGATGCCGGCCGCGCTCTCGTTTGAAACCACCTCGAAGTGATAGGTCTCGCCGCGCACCACCGCGCCGAGCGCGATGAGGGCGTCGAACTCGTGGCGGCCGGCCAGTTGCTGGAGCGCGAAAGGAATTTCCAGCGCGCCGGGCACTGTGATCACGCAGACGTCATCCTCGGCCACGCCACGACGCGCGAGTTCCGCAAGACAGGCGTCCCGCAGCGCATCGCAGAGCGGCTCATTGAACCGCGACTGCACGATGCCGATGCTCAGGCCCTCACCATTCAACGAACCGCGCATTTTCTCGATGTCCACGCTTGTCAGCCATAAGAAAGGTCGATCGATCATGCGGGCCCGCGACCGGTTGACAGCACCAGGCCGACTCCTGCACGTCCGGCGCGAACGGCGGCCGCCGTTTCGCGGTCGCTCATTCTACGCCCCAAGGGCTCGATCGGCGCGACCACCGGCGGCCCTCGCCGGCCCGGCGGAGGCCGCGCGGGCGCACAATCGCGCAAGGGCTGGTCATACTGCGCGAATGAGCGCCACGCCCGACTTCTCCTATCAGCGCTTCGATGCACGCAGCGACGCGCGATCCGCCTTCGACACGGCCTGTGAGACCACCCGCTCGCGTCTCGTCCTCTACGACCGCGACGAGGGCCACTACGGCCTGGCCCGCCCGGAGGTGGCCGAACGCTTCGAGCACCTGTTGCGCCGCGCGCCCGACACACGGATCGAGTTACTGCTGCAGCAGGCCGGCGACCTGATCCGCAATTGCCCGCGTCTAATACCGCTGATGCTGCGTCACGGAGAGCGATTCACCGTGCGTCCCGTGACGGGCCAGACGGCACGCTTCAGCAAGGGGCTGTGCCTGTTCGACCAGTCCGTGGTGCTGCGCCGCCCGGAACTCGAACGCATGACCACGCTCTGGGACACCGAGGAGGACGCGATCCGGCAGGCGGGTGCCCTCCTCGACGAGATCGCGGCACAGGCGGGCGATCCGCTCAGCCCGATCGTGACGGGTCTCTGAGCGATCGCCGGGCGCGGTCTCGGTCAGCCCTGCGCAGCGCCGTGGAGCCGCTCGAGATAGCGGGCGATCAGGTCGATCTCGAGATTCACCGCCACGCCCGGCGCCAACCGTGAAAGCGTCGTCACGGCCACCGTGTGCGCAATCAGGTTGATGTCGATGAGACAGCCGTTCGTGCCATCTTCGACCGCGTTGACGGTCAGGCTGACGCCGTCGACCGTCACCGACCCCTTGCGGGCCATGTAGCGGGCCAGACCGGCCGGCACCTCGATCTGCAGACGATGACTCTCGGCCATGGGCTCGAAGGTCCGTACACGGCCGATGCCGTCGACATGGCCCGTCACCAGATGGCCGCCGAGCCGGTCGGCCAGACGCAAGGCCTTTTCCAGGTTCACCTCGCCTGAATCGGCCAGACCGACGGTGCGATCCAGGCTCTCGCGCGAGACCTCGACCGTGAACCGCCCTGCCTCGAGCGAAGTCACGGTCATGCACGCTCCCTGGATCGCGATCGAATCGCCGATGGCCACGTCAGCCAGATCCAGGCCGCCGGCGTCGACGGTCAGGCGCACGCCGCCGTCGTCGGCGAGTTGCTCGACGCGCTCGATTTGGCCGCGTGCAGCCACGATACCGGTGAACATGAGATCAGGCTTCCTGCGGGAGGTCGTGGGACCGGGCCGGTCAACGCCCGGCTTCGTCGACGATTGTCGCATGTGGTCCGCTGGGCCGGTCGTCAGGCGCCGGGCCCACACCCAGCCGGACCCTCAGGTCGCCGCCGATCATCGTCGCATCCTGGATGTGGAGTTCGCGGCGATGGGCGAGATCGGCGACCTGTGGCAACGCCGCGAAGCGAACGGCATCGCCGAGAAGGCACGGTGCCAGGTAGACGAGCAACTCGTCGACACAGCCCTCGCGCAAGAGTGAGCCGTTGAGTTTCGAACCGGCCTCGACGTGCAACTCGTTGATGCCCCGCTCGCCGAGGACGTTCATCAGTGCGGACAGTTCGACCTTGCCGTTCGTGTTGGCGAGCACCAGGATCTCCGCCCCCGCGGCGCGCAGAGCCTCCGCGGCCGCGGCGTCGTCGTCCGCGGCCACGATCAGAGTCCCGCCCCCCCGCAACACCCGGGCCGTGGGCGGGGTCTGAAGGCGGGAATCGACGATCACCCTGAGGGGCTGACGATCAGTGGCCACGGCGCGCACGGTCAGCCGCGGGTCGTCGTCACGCACGGTACCGTATCCGGTCAACACGGCGCAGGCTCGCGCCCGCCAGGCGTGACCGTCGGCCCGGGCGGCTTCGCCCGTGATCCACTGGCTGCTGCCATCGGCCAGCGCCGACATTCCGTCCAGGCTGGCAGCGATCTTCATCCGGACCCACGGCCTTCCGCGACGCATACGGTGCACGAAGCCGACGTTCAACGCCAGCGCGCTCGACTGGAGCAGCCCGCAACGGACCTCGACACCGGCGGCACGCAGGCGCTCCAGACCGGTCCCGGACACCGCCGGGTTCGGGTCTTCCATGGCGGCGACCACCCGGGCGACCCCGGCCTCGATGAGGGCATCGGCGCAGGGCGGCGTGCGCCCGTGATGAGCGCAGGGTTCGAGCGTGACGTAGACGGTGGCACCGCGTGCGCGCCCGCCCGCCTCCGCAAGGGCGAGAACCTCGGCATGCGGTGCACCTGCCCGACGGTGCCAGCCCTCCCCCACGATCTCGTGATCCTTGACGATCACGCATCCGACGCGGGGGTTCGGCGTGGTCGAGAACAGGCCGCGCTCGGCGAGCTCGAGGGCCCGGTTCATGAAACGATGGTCGGGCTCTGAAAACACAGTCGGGTTCCTGAGGCGGGAGGGGATCGGGACGGTCGGCATTCGCGGGGCGACCACGCAAGTCTACTGAAGGGCGCGGCATCCCGGGCGGGCCCTCGGGCGTGGGCATAATCTCGTGATCGACGCCGGAACGGTTCGGCGCATGAGGCCGTGCCCGGCGCGGCCGCCGCCATCAGGGAGCCCCGTATGAACGACACCCCGTCCGCCAGCCCCGCCGCCGCGCGCCACGGCGGCCAGATCCTCGCCGACGCCCTCGCGGCCC
>JAUIAI010000436.1 GCA_030425615.1 Gammaproteobacteria bacterium | reverse complement strand
CGATCTTGCCGAAGCGGGTGCGGGTGACGAGCAGCACGCAGCCGATGGCGATGGCGACCGCCATACCGACCAGGAACAGATAGAAGGGTGGAACGAACCCGCCGGCGATGCGCAGCGGCGGCATGCGGAACTGGTCGGGCACGCCCATCGCCAGGTATTCCGCGCCCCAGATGATCTTCACCGCGTCGTCGGCGATCAGGATGATCGCGTAACAGACCAGCAACTGCATCAGCACGTCTTCACCATAGACGCGACTGATGATGAATTTCTCGAACAGAATGCCCAGCACGGCAGCCCCGGCGGCCCCGGCCAGTGCGGCGATGAAGTAGTTGCCTGTCGCGACGTAGGCCGTGTAGGCGAAGTAGGCGCCCATCATGTAGAAGCTGCCGTGCGCGAAGTTGATCACGCCGAGCACGCCGAAGATGAGCGTCACGCCGGAGGCGACGAGAAAGAGCAGCATGCCGATGATCAGCCCGGAAGTGAGCTGGTTCACCATGCAGGCGGACGTCGCGAAGCACTGGCTGAGTGCGTCGAAATCGATCATATCGAAGGGGTGCGGGGGACTACGGGGCAGGGAAGACCGGGCGGCGCCGCAGCGCCGCCCGGCCGGCATCAGGTAGATGCCTTCAGGCGATCGTCAGACGTAGCCGTTCTTCTTCTTCCACTCGGCTTCGTGCATCAGGATCTGATCCCAGGTGGTGGCCTTGAAGTCGGTGATCCACGGCGCCTTCGAGATGGTCTTCGAGTAGCCAACCATGTAGCCGGTGAGCGTGTTGTCGTCCTCACGAAGGGTCAGCGTGCCGTCGGCGCCGAAGGGGCTGTCGATGGTGCGTCCCTTGGTGGCTTCGGCGAGCTTCATCGCATCGGTGCTGCCCCCGGTTTCCTTGAGCGCGGCGACGATGAACTGCATGGCCGCGTAGTTCTGCCAGGTCCAGTTGGTGGGCGGCACCTTGGAGAACGCCGAGATCTTGCCGTAGAACGCCTCGTTGGCGTCGGTGTCGGGCACGTCCTTGTGATAACGGCTTCCGGCGTGCACGCCGCTGGGCAGGTTCTTGACCGCCTGGATGACCGGATAGTCACCGAGATTCACGGCCACGGCCTTGAACTGATCGAACAGACCGTACAGGCCCGCCTGATCGAAGAAGGCCACCAGGTCTCCACCCCACAGGCAGGAGTACAGCGCCTGCGGCTGCGCGTTGAGCAGGGCGGTGACGTTCTCGGTGTAATCGGGCTGGAAGATCTTGGGCCAGGTCTCGGCGATGACCTCGATCTTCGGCGCGAACTTCTGCGCGTACTCCATGAACTCGGCCGTGTTGGCGCGGCCGTAGGCGTAGTCCGGCGAACAGGTGGCCCAGCGCGTCAGGCCCTCGGCATTGGCGAGTTCCGCCGCGTAGAGGCCGCCGCCGACCGCGTCGTGAATGCCCTGGCGCGCGCAGCGGAATGCCCACGGCACCTGGTTCTTCGGATCGGCGGTGAGGCTGGAGGTCTCGGAGACCGAGTGGATGCAGAACTTCTTGATGTCCCGCACGGTCTCGTTGACGGCGAACGAGGCGCCAGAAGCCTCGGCATTCAGGATGATCTCGCAGCCTTCGTTATTGACCAGGTCGCGCACCATCCGCGAGGCCTCGTCCGGCTTGCCTTTACTGTCGCGCGAAATCACCTCGATCATGCGGCCGTTGATGCCGCCGGCTTCGTTGGCTTCCTGGGCGGCGAGCTTGATCGCGTCGAACGCGCTTTCGCCCAGGATGGCGACGCGGCCGGAGAAGATCGAGGGAACACCGATTCGCAGCGGGGTGTCCGCTGCCCTGACGATGGCGGGTGCGGCGACCGTGGCGGCGGCCACGGCGGCCGTCTTCATGAAGTCGCGACGGTCGAATGATTGTCCGACCGGACGGTCGGCGGGGAGCGTGGGCTTGCTCATGAGTCTCCTTTCGGTCTTGTTTGGTGTCCGCTGCGGCATGCTGCCAGCGAATCCGCCCCTGCCGGGACGGCAATGCGGAGCGGAGAATGTCATGCCGGACGACATTTGTAAACCGAACCGCGCCTGGATTGTAACGGGCCCGGCGATACAATGCGCGGCTCACCGGAGGAGAGCATGGTCGACGAGACGCGCAGTTCCGCCCGTCAGGCGTGGCTGGACAGCCTTGCGCTGCAGGCCGTCGTTTACGCGTGGCCCCTGTACGAGATGCGCCGCATGCTCGCGGCCACGTCGCCCCGCCGGGTCGAGGGCGCCGGCTTCGCCGGAGACGGACCGGAGAGTCCGATGCGCTGGTGCAATACGTTCATCCACACGCGCCGGCTGTTGCGTGCGGGAACGAGCCGCGTGGTGATGCCGAACAACGACACGCTGTATACGAACGCCTGGCTCGATCTCTCCCACGGACCGCTGATCATCGACGTGCCGGAGATGGACGAGCGCTACTATGTCCTCGGGTTCCTGGACTTCTTCACGAACCCGTTCGCGCACGTCGGCACCCGCACGACAGGTCAGCGCGCCGGCAGTGTGCTGATCAGCGGGCCAGGCTGGAAGGGTGAAGTGCCGGCACGTTTCCGGGAGCCGGGGCGGCACCTGGTCTCGGCAACGCCCTGGGTCTGGATCATCGGGCGGATCCTCGTCGACGGCGAGGCCGACATCGCCAACGTCGCGCCGCTCCAGGACGCGTTCCGGATCCGCGCCCTCGAAGATGCGGTGGCCGACCGTGAGACGGGCCCGCAGCGGTTCGACGCGGACTGCGATCCGCGCGCGCCGCTTTCGGTCGGGCACTTCATGCATCAGGTCAATGCCGCACTCGTGCAGAACCCGCCGCCCGCGGAGGATACGTCGCTCGTCGGCGGCTTCGGACGCCTGGGATTCGGACTGCCGCCGGAGATGGCGGCGCGGCGACTCGCCGAACCCGAGGTGCAGGCCGCACTGGCGCGGGCGCTCGAAGTGGCGGGCGGCCTTCTCGAAGAGGGCCGTCGGCGGACCGAGGCCGAACCACGGCAATGTCCCCGCGGCTGGTCACGATCCAACATCGTCCAGGGCGAGAACTACGGCAGCGATTTCCTGACCCGCGCGTTCGTCTCGCGGCAGGCCATCGGCGCGCTCGCCCCCGAAGAGGCCGTCTACCCGCGCTGCGAGACCGACGCCGACGGCCGGCCGCTGGACGGAGCGCATCGCTATCTCCTGCGGTTCGCCCCCGGTGCGCTGCCGCCGGTCAATGCCTTCTGGTCCGTCACGCTCTACTCGGTGCGCGACTACCTGCTGGTCGAGAACCCGATCGGGCGGTACTCCTTGGGCGACCGGACCCCAGGCCTGCGATACGATCCAGACGGTGGCCTGACCGTGCACATCCAGCACGACATGCCGCTCGACGCAGACGAGCGGGCCAACTGGCTGCCCGCGCCCGCGGATGGGTTCTTCCTCTGCCTGCGGGCATACCTGCCGCGTCCGGAGATGCTCCAGGGCGGCTACCGGCTGCCCGACCCCGAACGATTGGACTGACCCGACGGCGCTGTGCGCCACGACGTCGGAGAGCGAGGTGTCCCGATGAAAAGACTCGAAGGTCAGGTGGCCGCCGTCACGGGCGCCGGCCGCGGAATGGGTGAGGCCATTGCCCGGCGGCTTGCCGCGGACGGTGCCGCGGTCGTAGTCTCGGACATCGATGCCGAAGGCGCCGGCCGGGTAGCCGCGGCCATCGGGGACGCGGGCGGCCGGGCGTGCGCGGTCCGTGTGGACGTCGCCGACGAGTCGGATGCCGCCGAACTCACCCGCACTGCAGTGCAGACCTTTGGTCGCCTCGACATCCTCGTGAACAATGCCGGCATCGGGCTGAACAAGCTGTTCCTCGACACCACACCGGCGGACATGGAGAGGCTGTTCCGGGTGAACCTGCTCGGCGCGTTCATGTGTTCCCAGGCCGCGGTGCGGGCGATGCTGCCCAACGGCTACGGGCGAATCGTGAACATCGCGTCCCTGTCCGGACAGCGGGGGGGCATCGGCCGCACGGCCTACGGCACGGCCAAGGCCGGCCTCGAGCTGATGACG
>JAUIAI010000435.1 GCA_030425615.1 Gammaproteobacteria bacterium | reverse complement strand
CGTAGTTGTTGTGGTGGTCGATGCGCGACTCGAACGGGTTGGCCCCCGAGGAACGGCTCTCGCGAATCCAGCCCGGGAACTCCCAGCGCTCGGGCATGCCCAGGCCATTGAAGCCGCTGCCGGTGTACACCGCCACCTCGTCGTTGAGGAAGGTGATGCCGACCAGGTTGTCCGAGAGCTTGTGGATGTGGCCCAGCGAACCGCGCTTGCCCGGGCGGATGTCGGCCCGGTCGTCGATGTCCACCGAGGTGCGCCCGGGCTGCGCGAAGGCGTAGAACGGGATATCACGGAACTCGCTTTCGTCCGCGACCAGCGCCACGGAGTGCGAGCCCTTGCTGTGGCCGAACACGCGGATGGACTGCGTGCCGGCCCGGCGCAGGCCGCGCAGCAGGTGCATTAGTGACTCCCGCGCGTCGATCACGCCCTGGTCGTACTTGGCGCCGTCGAGGTTCTGCAGGTCGTTGTCGGCTTCGCGCGCGTCCTCGTACTGCAGCGAGACGTGCCCGCGGTTGTTGTCCATGTTGAATAGGTGGTTGAAGCCCTTCCAGGCGCCATGCTCGGCATTGGTGCCGGGCACGTACACATCCACGTGGGCCATGCAGCCCGGGGGCAGCGCCTGCGACACCTGGCTGCCGATGCAGGACTCGATGCTCGCGTCCGAAGAGCGGCTGGTGCAGATGTCGGCATTCTCCTTGTCCAGCTCGTCCTGGCTGAGATTGGCGATGACGGCCCCGACGTGGTCGCAGGCCAGCGCCGCCGTGAAGGGCGCCAGGCCGGCCAGGAGCGCGGCCAGCAGCGTGAGGTGCTTTGCGTGTTTCATGGCGGTCTCCCTCAGCGAATGGCGATGACCGGCGCGCGCTGCGCGCCGTCGGTGGCGGTGCTGACCAGGAATCCCGTGCCGGCCTGTCCTCCGGGGCCGATCACGGTGCCGAGCACGCGGAAGCCCGCGTTGGCCACGAGTTCTTCCCAGGCAACCACGATGCCGCCGTCGCTATCGATGCCGACGGAGGGCCGGGCATGGAAATGCAGGGGTTCGTTGCTGGCCAGGACCGGGTCGAAACGGGCGGTCCCGTCCCGCCGATAGCCGCGCACGTAAACCTCGTCACCCCGCCCGATCCAGGCGACGGCGAAACCACTGCCGTCAGTAGCGATGGCGACAGCAGGCTGCACCTGGCTGCCGACGCGGGTCGGGTCCGCGCTCAGGTCGCCCGTCAGGGCCGTCCCGCCGGCGTCGAAGGGCCGGACGTAGACCTCGGGGTGCTGGTCATCATCCAGGTCGGTCTGCCAGGCGACGGCGAAGCTGCCGTCGGCCGCGGCACTCACGGATGGAGAATGTTCGTCGCTGCCTCCATCCGCATTGACCCGAAACTGGCTGCCCCGGGCCGCGCCCGTGTGGCGAAAGCGCCGGGCGGCGATGTCGTGGAAGCCGTTGGCATCCTGGTCGTCGGTCCAGGCAACGACGAAACCGCCGTCCTGGTCCATGCCGATGGCCGGCTGTGACTGATGCCCGGCACCCTCCTCGTTGACGGTGATGGGCGCGAAACGCTGGGCGCCATTGGCGTGGAATCCGCGGGCGAGGATTTCACCGAAGAAGTTGTTGTCGTAGTCGTCTTCCCAGACCACCACGAACTCGCCGTTGTCGGCCATGGCGACATCCGGGCGCACCTGCTGTCCCGCGCCTTCCACGTTGACGGTGATCACGCCGAAGCGCTCCGTGCCGTCGGGATTGAAGCCGCGGGCGTGCACCTGGTAGGCGCCGTTGCCGTCGGCGTCATCGGTCCACACCACGACATGGGCCCCGTCCGGCGCCACGGCCACGGCCGGTTCGATCTGCTCTCCGGCGGCAGTGGCGTTCACGGTCCGTTCGGTGAACGGCGACCCGGGCGCGGTGGAGGCGACCACGTCCGGCCAGTCCTGGCCGTCCAGGGTGTCCTCCCAGGCGGCGACATAGCGGGTCTGGGCGTCGATGTTCACGCCGGCCTCGTACTCGCCGATGGCGTCGCCGTCGGACAGGCGGTACAGGCTGAACTCGCGCAGGAACTCGCCGTAGGGCGGTTCGGGGTAGAGCAGGTCGAGCAGGGCGCGGTCGTTGCCGCTGTCAGGCGCGCGGGTGCGGTCACGGTCCAGCGACAGGCTGCCGGCCGGCGACGGGTCCACGCTCAGGGTCGGGCACTGACGGCAGTAGCCGAGATAGTGGTTGAGCTCGATGCCCAGGCCATCCGACGGCGCGGCGCCCAGGGCCCAGCGCGGATCGCCTTCGCTGTCGTAGTAATAGACCAGGGCGGTGACGGTGTTGCCCATGTGGGCCATGGTGAAACCGTATCCGGCTTCCTCCCCGCCGCCGTACCAGATGCCGCCGTAGTAGGGGTTGCCGCCGGGTGAGGGCCCGACTTCCAGAAGTTCCGTGCACCAGCTGCCGTTTTCCTCGCCGATGCGCCAGGTGAATTCGGACACCTGCTTCGCATCGGCGCGGTTCACGCCGTCGTCGCAGGCCGGCGCGGCGCATGGGGTCGATGACGGCGCCAAGGCGCTCGCCCTGCTGGAAGGCCTCGACTTCGGCGCGGCGCGGGTCCACGCGGCGCGTGCGCGCTTCCTGGCGGGCATGGCACGCCGGGCGACGGCGAAGCGCGGCGACATGGCTGCGCACAAGGCCGCCCGTGACTTCTTCCACGCCACCCTGGAGGTGGCCCAGGACCTCGGCTGGTGGGCCTTCGCCGCACGTGCGACGTTCGAGGAGGCACGCAGCGCGTTCAAGGTGAACGACCTCGAGGGCGCCCGGCGGGCCCTCGAGCGCGAGGCCGGGATCCAGGAACGACGCGGGAACCTCCTCGGCGTCTCGGAGGCACTCGGCAGCATTGGGCACTACATCCACCGCCGGGCGGGTCGCTTCGCCGAGGCGCGTGACGTCTTCGAGCGGGCCCTCGACTTCGCACAGCGCGCCGGGGACGCGCAGCAAGCGCGTTGGAGTCGCAGGGCGCTTGCTTCTGCGTGTGCCCGCCTCGGCGACTTCGACCGCGCCATGGCGCTCTACGACGAGCTCCAGGTCCACGCCGACGCGCATGGACGTCCCGAGGATCGGGCCGAGCTGCGCATCAAGCGCGCCGGGATCCTGCGCCTGCAGGGCGATCTCGCCGCCGGCACATTCACGGACCTTTCGGCGCTGCTGGCCGCCCATCTCGAGCTGCGGGGGCCAGCGCGGCTCGACTGGGTGGCCCGCACCTACCTCTTCGATCCGGCACGCGGGCTGGATGCGATCGAGGCAGCGCTCACGGCGCTCGGCGTGCATGGTGACGCCGATGCGGCGGTGCCGCGGGCGCGCGTCGTCGAGGTCTATCGCCGGTTCATCCGCGAGCGGCCGGCCATGGCCGGGTTCGTCGCCGCGGATCTGCTGCGGTGGGAGGAATGGGGCGCCACCCGGGACTACGCGGCGCTGCTCGACAAGGGTGCGATAGCCGATCCGGCGGGGGTTTTCGCAGCCGCGGCCTACGTCCGGAGCAGCCCCGACGCGGCGGCGCGGGCACAGCTGGATCGGCGGGATGACTGAGGCATCGGCAAACGACCGACGAGCGCCGGACACGGGGGTTACGCCCCGCGGCCCGGGACTGCTGCAGCAGGTGCTGCGCGATCCGCTCACCCACTTCGTCGTCGCCGGGGCGGTGCTCTTTGCCGTCTGGTCGTCGGTGACGCCGGAAGAAGAGTCAGTGCCGGCCGATCCCATGCGGATCGAGCTGACCGGGGACGATCTCCGCCGGATCGCCCTCGTCTGGCTGGCGCAAGGGCGGGCGGTACCCGACGCCGGGCAGATGCGGCAGCTGGCCGAGCAGGAGGCGATCCAGCGCATTCTCGTCCGCGAGGCGATGGCACTCGGGCTCGACCGAGACGACGAGATCATCAACCGGCGCCTGGCGCAGAAGATGGACTTCCTGCTCGCCGACCTGGCGGCATTGCAGGAGCCGACCGAGGCGGAGCTGCGCGACTGGTATGCGGCGAACCTCGACCGCTTCGCCCTGCCACCCCGGATCAGCTTCCGTCAT
>JAUIAI010000434.1 GCA_030425615.1 Gammaproteobacteria bacterium | reverse complement strand
GACCGTCCGGATGCAGCGCGTTCTGGTCGATGTACTCGTGATTGATGACCAGCACCCCCTCGGTGCTGGAGCCACCGACGGGATGGAACCACATGCCGTCGTGATGCATGCCCACGGCGGCGGCCTGATCGGCCGCCGTGTTCGAACCGTCGGCCTGCCAGGCCGTGCCCAACGCGGTCAGCGGCTCGCCCCAGGGTGCGAGCACCTGGGCGGTGTAGCCCGGCGGGATGGCGACCGCATCGGTTCGGGAACCCGGAATCGAATCGAACTTGAGCGTCGGGCCCGCCGGCGTGGTGGCGCCGCCGGACGTGCTCGGTCCGGCATCGTTCGTGGCGTTGTCCGAGGCGACCGGTGCGTCGCTGTCGGAGCCGCATCCGGCCAGCGGCAGCATCCCGAGTGCGGCGATTCCCAGGCCGCCCTTGAGCAGGCGTCGGCGCTGCGCCAGGCGGCGGACGACGGACTCGAACGGCTCGTTGCCCGAGCGGTTGTATACGGTGGGGTCGTGGGTGGCTTCGCTCACCTGGCGTTCTCCATTCTCATGCGGTTCTGGAACGCGCGAATGTATGGAGACCGCGTTAAGCCCGCGTGACAACCCGCGGGCGTGAGTCAGCCCCTGGTGCGCTCGAGCAGGGCCTGTTGCGAGACGAAGCGCTTTGCGCCGCGGTGCCGCCGCCGCACATAGCTGCCGTCGGCCTGCATCTGCCAGGCGGCATCGTTGTCCCGCAGGTGCACGGTGATCGCCTCGTCCACGACCCGTCGCTTCAGGTCCGCGTCACAAACCGGAAACGCGACCTCCACCCTGCGGTAGAGGTTGCGGTCCATCCAGTCCGCCGACGAGAGCCACACGTCGCGTCGGCCGTCGTTGAGGAAGTAGTAGACCCGGCTGTGCTCGAGAAAACGACCGACCACCGAACGCACCCGGATGGTCTCGGACAGACCGGGCACGCCGGGACGCAGCACGCAGATGCCGCGCACGATCAGATCGATCTTCACACCGGCCTGGCTCGCCGCGTACAGTGCGTCCACGACCCGGGCTTCGACCAGCGAGTTCATCTTGGCCGCCAGATAGGCCTTGCGTCCGGCCCGGGCATGCTCGGCCTCGCGTTCGATCGCCTCGATCACGCCGTCCGCCAGGGTGAACGGCGCCTGCAGCAATGCGCTCAGCCTGCCCGCGCGACCCAGGCCGGTCATTCGCCGGAACACCTCGTGCACGTCGCCGCAGATCGCCTCGTCACAGGTGAACATGCCGAAGTCCTCGTACAGTCGCGCGGTCGAGGAGTGGTAGTTGCCGGTACCGAGATGGGCATAGCGCACCAGCCGGCCTTCCTCGCGCCGCACGATGAGCGCCATCTTGGCGTGCGTCTTGTGCCCGACCACGCCGTACACGACGTGGACACCCGCCTCCTCGAGACGGTTGGCCCATTTGATGTTCGTTTCCTCGTCGAAGCGGGCCATGAGTTCGACCACCACGGTCACCGCCTTGCCGGCACGCGAGGCCGCGATGAGGGACTCCATCAACTGCGAGTCCGAGCCGGTGCGGTAGATCGTCTGCCGGATCGCGACCACCTTCGGATCGCTGGCCGCGCTTTGCAGGAACTGCATCACAGGGGCGAACGAATCATAGGGATGATGCAGCAGGATGTCCGAACGCCGGATCGCGGCGAACAGGTCGTCACGCAGCTCGATCGGCAACCGGGGGGCGAAGCTCGGGAACTTCAGCTCGGGGCGATCGACGAGGTCGATCAGCGCCGCCAGGCGCACGAGGTTCACCGGCCCCGGCACCCGGAAACAGTCGTGCGGCTCGAGGTCCACTTCCGTCAGCAGACGCGAAACCAGAAGCTCCGGACAGGTCGCCGACACCTCCAGACGGACCGAGTCGCCGAAATGCCGCTGGCTGAGCTCGTCCTGCAGCGCCGAGCGCAGGTCGGTGATCGTCTCGTCGTCGACGAACAGGTCACTGTTGCGGGTGATCCTGAACTGATGCAGTCCACGTACCTGCATGCCCGGGAAGAGCTGATCGACGAAACCCAGAACCAACGAACTGAGCAGCATCACCGCGTGCGGCTGACCGGAGACCTCCGCCGGCACGCGCAGCACGCGCGGCAATACCCGCGGAGCCTGCACCACCGCCACGTCGGCCCGGCGTCCGAAGGCATCCTGACCCTCGAGCTCGACGATGAAGTTCAGACTCTTGTTCAGCACGTTCGGGAACGGATGCGCGGGATCGAGCCCGATCGGGGTGAGCAAGGGTTCGATCTCTTCGACGAACAGTCGCTGCGCCCACTCGCGCACCTGCGACGTCCATTCGTTGGTCATGAGAATCGTGATGCCCTCTGCGGCCATTGCCGGCAGCACGTGTTCGTTCAGCAGCTGGTACTGCCTGTCGATGAGGGCATTCACCCGCCGGGCATGCGCCGCGAGCGTCGCCCGGATCGCGCCCTCGTCGCCACGCCCGGTCGCCAGCATCCGCTTGAGTTCGGCGACGCGCACCTCGAAGAACTCGTCGAGGTTGTTGCTGACGATGGTCAGGTAGCGCAACCGCTCGAGCAGCGGTACCTGCTCGTCGGCGGCCATGGCGAGCACCCGTTCGTTGAATCCGATCTGGCCCTGTTCGCGGTTCAGGAAACGCTCGTCCTGTACACGCCCCTCGCCGTCCAGCGCCGCGGCATTGGTGGCGTGGGTGCGCATTGCGGTCATGACGGGCGCTTCTCTGACGGCCGGTTCGGCCGGAGTCACGGGCGAACCGTCGGGATCGGACTGAGCGACCAAAGCTGCGGATTCCGCACTCGTCGGGTCGGCCGGGGGGGAGGCTTCATGCATACTGCGAACATCCATGGAATCTGAAGACAAGCACAGCCAGGGGCACGGACTGGTCGCCGCCGTCGATCTCGGCTCGAACAGTTTCAGGCTGCTCATCGGCCGCATCGAGCAGTCGCCGATGGGCGAGCAGATCCGCCCGCTGGACAGTCTCAAGGAGGGCGTGCGCCTGGCCGCCGGCCTGCAGCCGGACGGCCAGCTCGATCGCGCGGCCCGCCAACGCGGGATCGCGGCGCTCGCCCGCTTCGGTGAGCGGCTGCGCTCCTTCGAACCGGAACGGGTTCGCTGCGTGGCCACGAACACCCTTCGGGTGGCCCGCAACCCCAGCGCGTTCCTGGTGCCCGGGCAGACCGCCATCGGGTTCCCGATCGAGGTGATCTCGGGCCGCGAAGAGGCCCGGCTCATCTACCTGGGCGCTTCGCACGCGCTGCCCACCGACGGTCAGCAGCGGCTGGTCGTGGACATCGGCGGGGGGTCCACCGAGTTGATCCTGGGCCACAACCACGATCCGATCCTGTTCGAATCGGTGCCCATCGGTTGCGTCTCCCTGACCCAGCGATACTTTCCGGACGGGAAGATCTCCGCGGGACGGATGCGCCGGGCCCGACTGGCGGCACGAGACGCGCTGGCACCGTATGCGGTCGAATACCGCGATCTCGGCTGGGAGTATACGGTCGGCACCTCCGGCACGGCCAAGTCCCTGTCCCAGATCGCCGAGCGGGCCTTCGGCCGGCCCGATCTCGACCTGAACATCCTGGAGCGTCTGACCGAACTGCTCGTGGAGGCGGGCAACGCGTTCTCGCCGCGAATCGCCGGCCTGCGCGCGGATCGGCGACCGGTGTTGCCCGGCGGGCTCGCGCTGATGCATGCGGTGTTCGAGGAATTCGGAATCGGCGCCATGCGCTACGGCTCCGGCGCGCTTCGCCAGGGGGTGCTCTACGACATCCTCGGTCGCAAGGCCGGGCACGACATGCGCCGGATCACGGTCGAACGCATGGCGCTGAACTACGGGATCGACCGCGAACAGGCGAACCGCGTCGGCAGCATGGCCGTGGCGTTGTTCGAACAGGTCGCGCCGGTGCGCGACGACGACATGCTCTCGCGCCGGGACCTGCTTGGCTGGGCCGCCGACCTCGCCGAGATTCGGGACGCCGAAGCCGGCATCAAGTAACAAGTCGTAGGTGACGATCCGTAGCCTGTCAGGATCATCCAGCGGG
>JAUIAI010000433.1 GCA_030425615.1 Gammaproteobacteria bacterium | reverse complement strand
CAGGAAACGCGCACACGCATCTACGAGCCGGTTCGCAATCTCGAGGGCAGCTCCACCAAGTTCGTCACCAACCTGACGCCTGACGACAAGGACAAGATCCGCAACAACCTGCTCGGCGAGGGCGACTACGACAAGCACATGGACACGATCCGTGTCGCGCGGCAGGCCATCGAGAACGGCCGCATCATCGATACCGCGCTCGGTCAGCCACCCGCCGCGGAGGGGGCGCAGATCCTGGCCATGCTGGATCAGTGGGAAGGCAAGATCAACAGCCTGTACGAGACGGTGCTGGCCGAGATCCGCATGCCCGCGGCGGCCACCACGGATCAGGAGCTGATGGACATCGCCGCCAAGGTGCTCTCCGGCCCGCGCCACGAGTACGAGTGGAAGCGCATGGTCGTCAACGCGAACAAGGAGACGCGCCAGGAGGAGCGGGCCTGGTACAGCGGCGGCGTGGTCACGATCGCGAAGTACGACTACGACAGCTTCCAGGTGGCCACGGCCGAGAAGGTCGGCGAGGACTACTACATCTTCTACAACACCATCCGTTACTTCCGGTCTGGCGGCAGCACCACGCCCATCAACCGCTGGCTGCTGAACAAGCGCTTCCAGAGCAGCCGGATTCTCGAGGAGAACATCGGGAAGTAGGGCGTTCACGGTTCGGAGGATCCGAACCGTCTGGCCGGGCTCCGCGTCGCGCGTTGCGATGCGGGGCCCGCATCGCTTCCGGACCCCGCATCGCTTCCGGACAGCGCATCGCGCGGACCCCGCATCGCCTCCGGACCACGACGTTCGCGCCCCGCCGCGGCGGCGCCCGGGTGTCCGCGGGACGCGTCCGGCGACTCGCGTCGCACGGCTGTCCGGATCGGTTCAACCGGACCCACCCGATCGGGCTACCGGATTCCTGGGATTTCGTAAACCCCCGGGGTTTCTCACAATGGACCTGTTCCCTGACGAAGCGCGGGGATCAACCACCCTGACAGAGAGGACCCAAATGCGTACTTCCTTCAAAGCACTTTCGATCGCCGCCGCCACCACCGTTGCCCTGCTGAGTGCGGGTGCCGCCCACGCCGGCGACTGCAAGCAGGTGTCGTTCAAGTTCCAGAACAACATGAGCAGCAAGATCAAGGTCAAGAGCGTCAAGATCGCCGGCAACGACGGCACCTGGACCGAGGACATCAGCAACAAGGAAATCAACACGAACAGCTCGTACACGACGAACAAGCGCCGCATGAACAAGCTGGATTCGGGCGCCACGCCGAGCTACATGACCGTGAACTACGACTCCTGGGACGCGGCCAACGGCAAGTGGAACAAGAACAAGAGCAAGAAGTTCACGAACCGCAAGGCCTGCTCGGACGGCCACCAGTACTTCTTCAACATGCAGTGATCTAGCTCGATCGTCGATGCGGGCCGCCGCCCCGGCGGCCTGCATCGCGCGAATGAGCATCCGGCGCGGAGCGCCGGTTTTTTTTGCCCGCAGCCGACGGGCCGAAAGGAGTCAACCATGTTCGATGCACGCCCGATTCTCCTGGCCGCCCTCGCGGCCGCGACCCTGACCCCGTCCGTCGTGCCGGCGAAGGACAATCCGCACGGCGCAGAGGTCAACCGGAAGTACGACGTCGTGGGCTGCCGCGCCGCCCACAAGGCCCACGAGGCGGCGCTGAAGAAGGAGGCCGAAGAGCACTGTCGCAAGGAGCACGGCTCGGCGCTGGCCCGGTTCGAGTACAAGCCCGCGAACTGCGATTTCGGTACGCAGGGCAAGCCTCCGACCTACGCCGTGGGCCGCATCCGCTTCGAGTGCGCGAAGTAAACGAAACCTGTGTCGCGATCAGCGCTCGCGCACGCGTGACCAGCCGGCCGCGCCCAGGCAGTCGTTCACGGCCCTGGCGCGGTTGTTCTCGTTCACGTCGCGGGTGTCGACCCGGGGCGGCACATAGCCTGCCGCCGTGGACTCGCACGTGGTGGCGCCGTCCCGGGTTTCGCAACGGGTGGAGGGCGGCGTCTCGTAGCCGGCCTGGGCCTGGGTCTGGACGATGGTCACCGGGTACATTTCGAGCGCCCGGGTCTCGCAATCGAGCTTGTCGGCGTAGAAGCCCGACTGGTCCTTGGTCGGGTGCTTCCACACATAGGTGCCGCAGCCGGCGACCATCGATGCGGCCAGCGCAGCCGCGAGCGGGGCGATACGGATCATGATGCTGGCGAGAAAAGGCGGCGTCCCGCCGCGATGGCAAGATCATACCGTTGCGTGCCGCATCGACGGGGCGTCCGTTGCAATCCGTTGGCCGGGCCGTGAGGAGCACTTCCGGTCCGGGAACTCTTTCGAGGAGGTGCAAGCATGAGCGCATCGACCCTGACGCGTCTGGGTCTGGCAGTCCTCACCACCTGCGCGCTCTCGGCGGGTCCGGCCCATTCTGCCGAGCCGAAGGCGCCCGGAGCCATGCAGCTGGAACTCGAATCCACCTATCCGGTGGTCGGGTGTCGGAACGCGCACGCCGAGCACGCCGAGATCATGCGCGAGCAGGCCCTCGGCCAGTGCCGGCTCGACGGAGACGGCACGATCAAGTGGCTGCGCTACAAGTCGGTTCGCTGTCGCTACGAGAACAAGGGAAAGGCGCCCACCCGCGTGACCGGCCGCGTCACCTTCGAGTGCATGCCTCGCTGAGCGGCCCGATCACCCTCCGCACGGACACCGGGGATCAGCGCCCCTCGTCGAGGCGTACGGCCTCGCGCAGCTTCACCAGCGCGTGCAGCGTCTGGTTCACCGGTGTGTCGATGCCGAGCGCTGCGCCCTTGCGAACGAGATAGCCGTTGAGATCATCGATCTCGGTCGGGCGGCCGAGCGAGATGTCCTGCTCTGTGCTCGAGGTGGCCTGCGCCATCGACTGTCCGGCTCGCTCGACGATCTTCAGCGGGTCGGACTCGGGCATCCGGATGCCGGCGGCCTGCGCGACGGCGACCACCTCGCGGGCGGCCCGCCTCATGACGGCCATCATGGTCTCGCTGTCGGCCATCCGACCGTAGCGGGACCGGCCGAGCGCGGACACCGCGTTGAACGAGCAGTTGATCAGAAACTTGCTCCAGAGCTCCCCGTCGATGTTCTCGCTGACCTTGCACGGCACCCCGGCGTCCGCCAGCAGTCGTGCCACGGCGGCCAGGGTGTCGGCCTGGACGTCTCCGGTCCGCACGTCGTCCTGGCGGCTCTCGCCGATGACGAGACTCCCGCCACCCGCGTGCCGGAGATGGCCGGGCCCGGCCATCGACGCCGCGACGTAGACCACGGTGGCGATCACGGGGTTGCTCAGATGCTGTTGAATGCGACGGACGTTGTCGACCCCGTTCTGCAGATCCAGCACGAGTGCGTCCGGGGGCAGGTATGGCGCGAGCGCCGCGGCCGTGGCCTCGGTGTCCCGGGTCTTCACGCAGAACAACACGAGGCGCGCGCCCGCCACCGCCGAGAGCTCGGTGGCGGCCGAGACCCTGACCTGTTCGTCGAAGCTCTCCGCCTCGAAGTGCAGGCCGGCCGCGTTGATCGCTTCGGCATGGGCCGGGCGCGCGATCAGCGTGACCGGCACGCCGGCGCGTGCCAGCATGCCGCCGTAGTAGCAGCCGACCGCGCCGGCGCCGACCACGGCCACCGGTGCCAGGGGGTTCGAGGCGTTGTCGCTCGCGTTCGCCATTTCAGACGTAGTCCTTGTACTTGTCGAGCAGGCGCACCGGCTTCTTCAGCGCGTCGCGGCGGAACGGGTCGCCCAGTTCGCGGGTGCACATGATCTCGACGATGCAGGTCTTTCGCTGGTTCATCTGCATGTCCACCGCCTTCCTGAGGGCGGCGCCGACCTGCTCGAGATCGTCCACGACGATGCCCTCGGCGACCATGGACTTCGCGATGCCCGCGAAACTCGGGTTGTCGAGTTCGCCGGCCACGAAGCGCCGGTTGTAGAAGTCCACCTGGTTCTTCTTCTCCGCGCCCCACTGGCGGTTGTGGAAGACCACCGCCGTCACCGGAATGTCGTGACGCACGCAGGTGAGGATC
>JAUIAI010000432.1 GCA_030425615.1 Gammaproteobacteria bacterium | reverse complement strand
CTGATCGTCGAGCGCGTGGGCGTGGAGGTCACACCGAAGAACGGCTGAGAAGTCCCTGCGCGCTCACCACCCGAGACGCACGCGCGCGATCGCCATGCCGACCGCCGCCTGAGTGGGCTCCACCACCGGCAGACCGCACGCCTCCTGCAGGCGGTCGCGGTAGGCGGCCATGCCGGCGCAGCCCATCACCAGCACGTCGGCGCCGTCGTCGCGCAGCGCCTTGCCGACCTCGATCATGCGCGCGAGCGTGCGCGATTCGTCGGCGAGTTCGACCACCTTCAGCCCGAGGGCACGCTCGCGCACCAGCCGTTGCGACACGCCCATGGCACCGATGTAGCGCAGGTGCCGCGGGATCGATCCCGGCAGGATGGCGATGACGCCGAAGCGCTGGCCCAGGGTGAGCGCCGTGAGCACGCCGGCCTCCGAGATGCCGAGCACGGGCTTGCTCGTGACCTCGCGGCAGGCGTGCAGACCGGGGTCGCTGTAGCAGGCGATCACGAAGGCGCTGCAGTCGGCCTCACGCTGTTCGATCAGACGGGTGAGCGGCCCGATGACGCCGTCGACGTGGCGCTGCGTCTCGATACCGGGAGGGCCCTCGGCCAGGGTGACACACTCGATGGCCGGGCCATCGGCCAGGCGCAGCGGCTCGCAGGCGCGGTCGATGCCCTGCGTGACGGCGACCGTGGAATTCGGATTGATCACCAGGATTCGTTGTGGCATGACAAGCCCTTCCGTACGAAGCGTTCGCTCAGTGTACCGAGATCTGCTTGTGCTCGAGGCGTGACAGCCAGCGCACGAGCGGCCAGAGCAGCAGCAGGTAGATCAGGCCGGCGGCGATGACCGGGGTCGCGTTGTAGGTCACGGACTGCGCCGAGCGCGCGGCATAGAGAAGCTCCGGCAGTGCCACCACGCTCGCCAGCGAGGTCAGCTTGATGACTTCGAGTGTGTTGCTGACGAGGTCGGGCAGCACGTTGCGGACCGCCTGCGGCAGGACCACCCAGCGCATCGTCTGCCAGCGGGTGAGCCCCGTGGAGCGCGCCGCTTCGACCTGCCCCGCCGGAATGCTCTCGATGCCTGCGCGCAGCACCTCGCCGTAGTAGCTGGAGGTATTGAGCAGGAACGCAACCGCCACCGCACCGATCGCACCCAGGTCGATGCCCACGAACGGCAGGCCGAAGGCGATGAACAGCAACAGCACCAGCGGCGGGAACGCGCGAAAGAAATCCGTGTAGACGATGATCGACCAGCGCACCCAGCGCCGCCGCGACGTCGAGCCCAGCGCCAACGCCAGGCCGCCGCCGATGCCCAGCGGAATCACCAGCGCGCAGAGCTTGAGCGTCATCCACAGGCCCGCGAGCAGGAACGGCCAGACCTGCGACAGGATCTCGGGGTTGAAGAAGTTGTCGACGAGCGCGTTCATCGCTTCCACGCGAAACGGGTTTCGACCCAGCGGCCGAACCAGACCACCGGGATGAACAGGATCAGGTAGGCGATCGCGCCCAGGGTGAGGGGCGAGGGGTTATAGGAGAACGAGTATCCCGCCTGTGCCTGGTAGAGGATCTCGCCGACGGCGACGACGGCGCCCAGCGCCGTGCCCTTGGTGACGGCGATCGTGCGGTTGGTCAGCGGCGGGATCGTCATGCGGATCGCCTGCGGCAGCACCACCCAGGTCATGGTCTGCAGCCGCGTCAGGCCCGTGGAGCGCGCCGCCTCCCACTGCCCCTTGGGCACGGCGAGGATGCCTGCCCAGAAGATTTCTTCGGCGAACGACGCGAGCACCATCGACAACGCGAGCCAGGTGGCCACCAGGCCCGAGAAGCGCACCCCCACCTGCGGCAGGGCGAAGTACAGGATGATGATGATGACCAGCGGCGGCAACGCCCGCATCACGTCGACGAACACCACGATCAAGAAGTTCGCCACCCGCCAGCGAAACGAGCGCAGCAGCGCGAGCAGCAGTCCGGCGACGAGGCCGGTGACCACGACCATGGCCGCCAGCTGCACGGTGACGAAGAAACCCTCGATGATCGAGGGCAGGTACTCGGCCATCACCTCGCGGTTGAAGAAGGTGTCGGTCAGGCGCTCGAACATCGGGTGCAGGATCGGGTTCGGGATTCGGATCGACGCCGGGTTCGGGTTCGGGCGCCGGCCCGGGAAGCCGCCAGGTCGCAGGGAACGCGCATCAGTGCGCGAGGCTCGCGAGAAAGTCGCGCACCCGCGGATGCGCGGCGGATTCGAACAGGGCATCGGGCGGCCCCTGCTCGAGGATGCCGCCGCCGTCCATGAACACCACACGGTCGGCGGCCTGCCGTGCGAAGCGCATCTCGTGGCTCACCACGAGCATGGTCATGCCGCCCTCGCGCAGGGCGCGCATCACCTCGAGCACGCTGCCCACCAGCTCGGGATCGAGCGCGCTGGTGGGTTCGTCGAACAGCATGATCGCCGGCTCCAGCGCCAGCGCCCGCGCAATGGCCACCCGCTGCTGCTGGCCGCCGGAGAGCTGGTTCGGATAATTGCCGGCCTTGTCGGACAGCCCCACCTGGTCGAGCGCCCGGCGGGCGATCTCGTCGGCCTCGGCAGGCTTCCTGCCGAGTACCCTGCGCAGGGCCAGCGTCACGTTGCCCAGCGCCGACAGGTGCGGATAGAGGTTGAACGACTGGAACACCATGCCGATGCGCCGGCGCACCGCGTTGATGTCCGTGCCCGGCGCCATCAGGTCGATGCCCTCGACCTTGATCGAGCCCTCCGACGGTTCTTCGAGACGGTTGCAGCAGCGCAGCAGGGTCGACTTGCCCGATCCCGACGGCCCGATGATGAACACGAGCTCGCCGCGCGCGACGGACAAGTCGATCCCGCCGAGGACCTCCGTACTGCCGAAACGCTTGCGCAACCCCCGCACCTCGAGGATCGGTGCGGAGTCACTCATCGGACAGTCAGCACTTGGCTTTGCTCGGGGTCGCGTCGTGGCCGGGCATGCCGGGCACGCCGTAGCCTTCGTACACCTTCACCTGAGCCTGATCGGCGGTGGGGGTGACCCCGAACCACTTCTCGGACAGTTTGACGAGGGTGCCGTCTTTCTTCAGACACTCGAGCGCCTCTTCCACCGCATTGCGCGTGGCCGCGTCGTCCTTACGGAAGGCCGCCGCCCACACGCGCCCGTCGTCGACCTTGAGCGTCGTGAGCTTCATCTTGTCCTTGGCCTTGGACACCGCGTAGGCCGCCACGGTGTTGCCCGACATGTGGACGTCGGCCCGGCCCGAGAGCAGCGCCTGAACCGCATCGCCGTTGGTTGGGTAGGCGGCGACCTCGAAGCCGTACTGGTCTTTGTTGGTCTGCGCCCACTTGTCGTAGGCCGAGCCCTTGTTCAGCGAAATGGTCTTGCCCTTGAGCTGCTCGAACGCCGTGATGTCGGGCGCACCGGCGGGCACCACGAACTGGTAGTAGGTGTTCAGATAGCCTTCCGTGAACAGCAGGTTCTTCGCACGCTCGTCGGTCACGGTGGTGGGCGCGCCCACGAAACTGATCTTGCCCGCGTTCATCGCCGGGATCAGGCCGGAGAACTCGCCCGCGAAGATCTCGATCGGGCGCCCCATCTTGGCGCCGATGGCCTCGATCATGTCGATGTTGAAGCCTTCCACGCCGCCGCCCAGCTTGGGCATGGCGTGCGGAGCGAAGGTGCCGTCCACCCCGGCGATGAGTTTGTCCTGCGCGACGGCGCTGCCCACGGCCAGCACGGTGGCGAACACGCCGCCCAGCGCGGCCGCCGAGGCCTGGTCGAAATCGCCGGATTCGCGGCCAAGCACGATTCGTCCGGCTTGGAAGGAACCGGCTGGCCCAGCGCCGCGCTCGCCTCGGCCGCCATTTCCGCTGCTTTGCAGGACGCCGGCGTCCTGCCCGAACAGCTCGCCTGCCTGGTTCTCTCCGGCAGCGGCAGCCCGCGCGGCGACGCCGTTGAAGCCGAGGCGCTCGAGAGCGTCTTCGGCCCGCGGCTTCCCAAAATTCCGGCCTACGCGCCCAAAGCCGCCGTCGGCGAGACGCTCGGCGCC
>JAUIAI010000431.1 GCA_030425615.1 Gammaproteobacteria bacterium | reverse complement strand
TGGCATCAGGCGCGCCTGCGTGGCCTCGTTGGCAAGGATCTCGCGGTTCACGATCGCCTCGATGCGGGCGATCTCCTCGGCCGTCAGGGGCGCGTTGTGGCTGAAGTCGAAGCGGGTCCGATCCGCATCGACGAGCGAGCCCTTCTGCTGGACGTGTTCTCCGAGAACCTCGCGGAGCGCCTTGTGCATCAGGTGGGTGGCGGAGTGGTTCCGCATGATGCGGGCACGACGGGACGCGTCCACCCGCGCCTCGATCGTGTCCCCCTCGGCGAGCGTGCCTTCCTGCAGCGCACCGTGATGACCGAACACGGCGGCCTGGATCTTCTGGGTATCGTCCACCCGGAACAGCGCGGCGCCCGCGACGAGCACCCCGCTGTCACCCACCTGTCCGCCGGACTCCGCGTAGAACGGGGTGTGATCGAGTACGACCACGCCCTGCTCGCCCGCCGAGAGGGCGGGCACCCGGGCACCGTCCCGATAGAGCGCGGTGATCCGGCCGGTGCGCACGACCTCGTCGTAGCCATGGAAGGTGGTGGCGGCGCCGTCGTACTCGAGCGCCGCATCCATCCGGAACTTGGCCGCCGCCCTGGCCTGTTCGCGCTGGCGGGCCATCGCCTCGTCGAAACCTGCCTCGTCGACGCCCAGGCCGTTCTCACGACAGACGTCCGCCGTCAGGTCGAGTGGGAATCCGTCGCACCGTCCAGGACAGCTACGGACGATCCGCGCAACGGCGCGATCGCGGCCTCGAGAATCTCCATACCGTGGGCGATGGTCTCGAAGAAGCGCGATTCCTCCTGCAGCAGGACCTCCGTGATGCGCCGCTGCTGCCTGCGCAACTCGGGGTACGCGTCACCCATTTCCCCCGCCAGCGCATCCACGCGCGAGTGAAAGAACGGCTTTCGCGCGCCGAGCTTGTAGCCGTGCCGGATGGCGCGGCGGGTGATCCGCCTGAGCACGTAGCCGCGCCCCTCGTTCCCGGGGATCACACCGTCGGCAATCGTGAAGGCGCAGGCTCGGATGTGGTCGGCGAGCACCTTGAGTGACGGGCTGCCGGGATCCGCGGCACCGCCGGCAGCGCCGACGGCGGACGCGGCGGCCGCGAGCAGCGTCCCGAACAGATCGATCTCGTAGTTCGAGTGCACGCCCTGCAGCACGGCGGCGATACGCTCCAGCCCCATCCCGGTGTCCACGCTGGGCTTGGGCAGCGGATGCATGACGCCGGCGTCGTCGCGGTTGAACTGCATGAACACGAGGTTCCAGATCTCGATGTAGCGGTCGCCGTCCTCGTCGGGACTGCCCGGCGGGCCGCCCGCGACCTCGGGGCCGTGATCGAAGAAGATCTCGCTGCACGGACCGCACGGGCCCGTATCGCCCATCATCCAGAAGTTGTCCGAGGCGTAACGCGCCCCCTTGTTGTCCCCGATGCGAACGATGCGCTCGGCCGGCACACCGATCTCGGCGGACCAGATGCCGTAGGCCTCGTCATCCTCGGCGTACACCGTGATCCAAAGCCGCTCGGCCGGCAATCCGTACCCCCCGGTGAGCAACTCCCACGCGAAGTGGATGGCATCGCGCTTGAAGTAATCGCCGAAGCTGAAGTTGCCCAGCATCTCGAAGAACGTGTGATGCCTGGCCGTGTAGCCCACGTTCTCCAGGTCGTTGTGCTTGCCCCCGGCCCGAATGCACTTCTGTGACGTCACGGCCCGGCTGTAGGGACGCTGGTCGAAGCCCAGGAACACGTCCTTGAACTGGTTCATGCCCGCGTTCGTGAACAGCAGCGTCGGGTCCTCGTGGGGAACGACCGGGCTCGAGGCGACGATCGCATGCCCCTTCGACTCGAAGTAGCGCAGGAAGGTTTCGCGGATCTCGGCAGATTTCATGGCAGCTTGGATGGGGGCGGAATCGGAGCGCAACCTTCGAAAATACACCAGAACGGCGCTCCTACGGCGGGAACGGCTCACGAAACGGTAAACTTCGCAGCCTGACTCGCGGGCCCACACCCGGAGCGAACCTATCCCTCATCCGGCGCCCCGTGCCGTGCAGACCGGGCGCCTGTCCCTGGAGACCTCATGCCTGCCCCGTTGGATGGAATCCGTGTCATCGACATGAGCCGAGTGCTGGCCGGCCCGAGCTGCGGCCAGACGCTGGCCGATCTCGGCGCAGAGGTCATCAAGATCGAACGTCCCGGACAGGGCGACGACACCCGCGGCTGGGGGCCCCCTTTTCTGGCCGACCGCGACGGCAACGACACCACGGACGCCGCGTATTACCTGGCCGCCAACCGCGGCAAACGCTCCGTCCTGGCCGACATCGCGAGCGAGCCGGGCCAGGCCATGATCAGGGCGCTGGTCGCCGACGCCGACGTGCTGATCGAGAACTTCAAGGTGGGCCAGCTCGCCCGCTACGGACTCGACTACAACACACTGCACGGCATCAACCCGCGCCTGGTCTATTGCTCGATCACGGGCTTCGGGCAGACGGGCCCTCTCGCGCACCGGGCCGGTTACGACTTCGTCATCCAGGGCATGTCGGGGTTCATGTCCATTACCGGTGAGGCCGACGACCGCCCGGGCGGCGGCCCCCAGAAGGCGGGCATCGCCATTTCCGACCTGATGACCGGCATGGTCTCGGCGCAGGCCATCATGGCCGCCCTGCTGCACCGCGAGCGCGGCGGCACGGGTCAGTACATCGACATGGCGCTGCTCGACGTCATGGTCACCTCGCTGGCCAACATGAACACCAACTTCCTGGTCAGCGGCAGGCCGCCGCATCGCTGGGGCAACGCCCACCCGAACGTCGTGCCCTACCAGACCTTCAAGGCCTCGGACGGCTGGATCATCGTCGCCGCCGGCAACGACGGCCAGTTCCGGAAACTGTGCGCCGCCGGCGGAGAGCCCGCATTGGCCGATGACGCGCGCTTCGCCACGAACGCGCTGCGCATCCGCAACCGGGAGGCCCTGATCCCGGCGCTCGAAGCGATGATCCTGCGGCGGACGCAGGCCGAATGGATCAGCGATCTGGAGCGGGTGGGCGTGCCATGCGGCCCGATCAACGACCTGGCCCAGGTCTTCGAGATGCCGCAGATCCAGGCGCGCCAGCTGAGGGTCGATCTGGAGCGCGAAGACGCCGGCCCGGTCCCGCTGGTGGGCAGCCCGATCAAATTCTCGGCCACGCCGGTGCGCTATGAGCTCCCCCCGCCGCGGCTGGGCGAACATACGGAGCAGGTGCTGCGCGACGTCCTCGGTTACGACGATGCCCGGGTTCGCGATTACCTGCGCAGCGTCGCGCCCGGGGAGGCATGCTGAGCAACGGGGCGTGCGTGCGACCCCCGCCGCCAGTCACCGGACCGTCTGTCAATAAGGAGTCCGTCAATGAATGAGTTCGATCCTTCCGGCATCCGGGTTCTGGCGTTCGACGTCTTCGGCACGGTGGTGGACTGGCACGGCACGATCTCCGCGGAGATCGACGCGCTGGATCTGCCCGTGCCCGGCGCGCGATTCGCGCAGGCGTGGCGCGACCGCTATCAGCCCTCGATGCACCGGGTTCGCAGCGGCGAGCTCCCGTGGACGAAGATCGACGACCTCCACCGCATGAACCTGGACGAGGTACTCGAAGCGCACGACATCGACCTGCCCGAGGACCAGCGACGCGAGCTCAACCTGGTCTGGCACCGGCTGAATCCCTGGCCGGATTCACCCGGCGGGCTGCGCAGGCTGCGCACGCGTTTCAGGCTCTGCACGATGTCGAACGGCAATCTGGGCCTGCTGGCCGATCTGTCCCGCCACGGCGACCTCTCCTGGGACCTGATTCTCTCGGCCGAGGTGTTCCGCCACTACAAGCCGGATCCCGAGACCTATCTCGGCGTCTGCGAGGTCTTCGACATCGAACCGGACCAGATGCTCATGGTGGCCGCTCACAAGGACGACCTCCGCGCGGCCGCGGCCTGCGGATGCCGCACGGCCTTCATCGAGCGCCCGCGCGAGTACGGTCCGGACGTCGCGGTCGATCTGAAATCCGAAACGGATCTGGATCTGCATGCCCGTGACCTGAACCAT
>JAUIAI010000430.1 GCA_030425615.1 Gammaproteobacteria bacterium | reverse complement strand
CGGCGATCTCGGTGTCGTCGATCGCGTCCGCCCGGTACAGGCCCCAGTAACGGCGGCAGTCCGTGCACGCGCCCACGCGGGTTCCCCGGTGCGAGCCCGTGAGCATGGCGCCGGTGACGAGCTGGATCGCCGGCACCCCCGCGCTCGCCGCGGCCATCAGCTGGGCGGGCACGGTCTTGTCGCACCCCCCGATGAGCACCACGGCGTCCATGGGCTGGGCGCGGATCATCTCTTCCGTGTCCATTGCCATGAGGTTGCGCAGGAACATGCTGGTGGGGTGCGCGAAGCTCTCGTGCAGGGAGATCGTGGGGAACTCCACCGGCAGACCGCCGGCGAACATCACGCCGCGCTTGACCGCTTCCAGCAGCGGAACGATGTTGCCGTGACAGGGATTGAACCCGCTGCCGGTGGCGGCAATGCCGACGATGGGCCGCTCGAGCGCATCGTCCGTCAGCCCGGCCCCCTTGATGAAGGCCTTTCGCAGAAAGAGCGAGAACGCGTTGTCGCCGTAGTTCGTCAGGCCCTTGCGCATGCCGCGGGGCGGATCTGCAGGGGCCGGCACGGGCCGGCCGGAGTCGTCGTCAGACATCCGGCGGCAGACAGATGTAGGCGTAATAGCCCTTCTCGGGTGCCTCTTTGACACCCGCCGGGAGCTTTTCGTCACGCGCCTGGTCGGCAATCTGCTGCAGCCGCCAGTAGGCGGCGAAGTCGGGGTTGTCCGGCTCCTCGAAGAGCCGGTCGCTGAATTCGTCGTCTTCTTCCGCGCGGGTGAGGAGTTCGTGCGCCTCCTGCACGAGCTCCGCGTCCTCCGCGGCCACGAGGGCGGCCGCGCGCTCGGCCGCGGCGATCGCGTTCAGAGAATGCTTGCCCCAGCCGGAAAAATCGAAATAGAACTCGACCCCGTGGATCTCGCGCTTGAAACTCATACGCCTTCGTGCGTCAGGTGATTCAATGAAGGGGCCGATTCTACCCGTCGCCCGACACCTCACCAGAGGAGACCCCGCATGAA
This sequence comes from Gammaproteobacteria bacterium, assembly GCA_030425615.1. GTDB lineage: Bacteria > Pseudomonadota > Gammaproteobacteria > Burkholderiales > Burkholderiaceae_E > JAUIAI01. The sequence goes on along the minus strand of JAUIAI010000430.1, from coordinate 3,047 downwards.
TCCAGTCGAGTTCACCGCCCTGCTGACCCGCTTCACCCAGGCCGTGGAGGCCGGCGACGGTGCCGCGCTGGCCGCGTGCTTCGCCGAACAGGGTGTCTACAACGATTACATCTTCGGCCCTTTCGAGGGTCGCGAGGCCATCTCCGACATGCTGACCGGTCACTTCTACGACGGTGGGCGCGGGTTTCGCTGGGAGATGCTGGACCCCGTGACCGACGGCCGTCGCGGCTATGCACATTACGTTTTCAGCTTCACGTCCACGCTGGCCGGCGCCGAAGGTCGCCGGGTGGCCGTCGACGGCATGGCCCGCTTCGAACTCGACGACGACGGACTGATTCGCGAGTATCACGAGGTGGTCAACGGTGGCCTGGCCATGCGACAGCTCGGCCACGCGCCGGAGCGGATGGCACGCGTTTTCGACCGATGGAACCAGCGCCTGCTGGAGAATCCGCGCGTCGCAGCCCACAAGTCGATGAGTTGATCGTCGCGCCTCTCACGACGCCCGGACAGGCCGGGTGTCGGCCCGGCCCCGACAGGGTTCGTACGGCGTGGGTGATAATCGTTCGCACCGTGGAAGCCATCAACGAATACCAGTTCCGGCGCGCGTGCAGCGCCTTTGCCACCGGCATCACCGTCGTGACCACTGCTGACGAGGCGGGCCGGCCGGCGGGCATGACCGTCAACAGCTTCACCTCGGTGAGCCTCGAACCGCCCCTGGTGCTCTGGAGCGTCGGCAGACACGCGCGCAGCTTTCCGGTGTTCAGTGCGAGCGACCACTATGCGGTGCACATCCTGCACCGCGGCCAGCGAGAACTGGCGACGCGGTTCGCCGGCGGGGGACCGGACAAGTTCACCGATCTCGACTGGCATGCCGACTACGCCGTCTGCCTGCAGTGCCGGGTGGTGCAGGTCCACCCGGCGGGACAGCAGAATTTGCTGGTGGGCGAAGTGGTCGCGATCGACGATCGCGGCCGCGAAGACGCCACCCTCTATTTCCGCGGCCGCTACTGGAGCCTGGGCGACGCCTGACCGGGTCGTGACGGCGCTCACGGACGGCGCGAGTCACGCCGCGGGGGCCTGCCGCGCGGGGTGCGTGATCCATCGACCGATCCGGCGAAGGCCGGCCAGCCATCCGTCTTCGGGCAGGGGCGGACGCCGGGGCACGATCCGCACGCAGGCATCGGTCAGTGCGGACACATAGGCCACCTCCCCTGCGCCGAGTTCCAGCGACGAGCCTGCCTCGCGCACGAAGTCCTCGCGACGCCCGGACGTTGTGATCCAGGCCACGCCGGCCGAAACATCCAGCCGGACGGCGTCCACGAAGCGCAGGCGCGTGGCCTGTCCGCGCACGAATCGGGCACTGAGCGAAACGGTGTTCGGAACGTCTTCTCTCATGATCACCTCTTATGCGAATATGGGGGCTCGGACGGATTGCCCCCGGATGGCTCCGATCATCCACGAGCGCTACCGAAAAGAGGTTTGCTCGTGGACATGGCTCATCTTCGCTGTTCGACCACTGCCGCTCAAACGATGAATTTGCATGCCTTGCATGCACCCAGATCATGCAAGAACGCGCCTCGCCCCCTCGATCCGAGCGCAGGTCGGCACTGTCCGGGCTGGTGTCGCTGGATTTCGTGCGCGGCTTCGACGCGGCTGCGAGACACCTCTCGTTCACGCGTGCGGCCACCGAGCTGTCGCTGACCCAGCCCGCGATCAGCCGTCAGGTCAAAGCGCTCGAAGAGCGGCTCGGCGTCGCGCTCTTCGAGCGTCATCACCGGCGCCTGACGCTCACCGCGGCGGGGTCGGAATTCCACCACGCGGTCCGGGCGGCCCTCGAGACGCTCGACGGCGCGGCGGCCCGGCTGCGGCCCCCCGACGATCGGAACGTGCTCACCATCACCGCGTCGCTGTCGTTCGCCGGACTCTGGCTGGTTCCTCGCCTGCAGGGCTTTCGGGCACTACACCCGGGAATCGACATCCGCATCCTGGCCGACGACCGGGTGCTGGACGCGCGGGCGCACGGAGTCGACCTGGCCGTCCGCTTCTGTGATCCCGAGGCCGATCCGGACGGCGCCAGGCCGCTCTTCCGGGAAACGGTCATGCCGGTCTGCAGTCCGGCGCTGCTCGAGCAGGACGCGCTCTCGGACCCCCGCGGGCTGTCCCGGCATGTCCTGCTCCAGCTCGAGACCCCCGTCGCGGGGCTTCCATGGCTGGACTGGAACCAGTGGCTGAGGGCGATGGGAGTGCCGGCGCTGCGCCCGGCCGGAATGCTGCGCTTCTCCAGCTACGCCCAGATCGTGCAGGCCGCCTGCGACGGTGCCGGTATCGCACTCGGGCGCCTTCCCTTCGTGCGGCCGCAGCTCGAATCGGGGCAACTGGTGGCTCCCATGGGCCGGCACGCGTCACCCACGCGTCACTATGTGCTGTTGCGCACCGTCCGGCGGCACAATGCCGCCTCGGTGGACGCCTTCGAGACCTGGTTGCTCGAGGAGGCGTCACGGCAAGACCCGGACGCGGGCACAGGGACCGACGCGCTCGACGGATCGACGAATCCCCAACCGGCCGGCCGGACGCCCTGACCGGTCGACGAAGTCGCGGCCGACGGGGCCGACCCATACCAGGAGGTTTCGATGCTGCTCTATTTCGCCAACAACACCTGCGCCCTCGCCGCGCACATCACGCTCTTCGAGGTCGATGCCGACTTCGAAGCGCAGCGCGTCGACTTCGCTGCGCAGGAGCAGCGCTCGGACCGCTACCTCGCCGTGAATCCCAAGGGCCGGGTCCCGTCTCTGGTCACGGATGCGGGCGTGCTCACGGAAACCCCCGCCATCCTCGCCTACATCGCGCAGACGCACCCGGAACACGATCTGGCGCTGATCGGCGATCCGTTCTCATTCGCACGGGTGCAGTCGTTCAACAGCTATCTCTGCTCCACCGTGCACGTCGCACACGCCCACAAGCATCGCGGTCACCGCTGGACAGACGACCCGCAGGCCCAGGCCGCGCTCACCCGGCACGTCCCCAGCACCATGGCCGCCTGCTTCGAT
>JAUIAI010000429.1 GCA_030425615.1 Gammaproteobacteria bacterium | reverse complement strand
GGTAGTAGCTGCCCGCCGCCAGCCCCAGCAGGAACATCACCGAAAGGACGGCGGCGATGCGATCGTAGACCCGTGCCTCCATGCCCGTGTCCCGGTCAGCCCGCGTAGGCGCTGATCGCGAAGCCCCAGCGGCCCTGGGCGTGCAGCAGGAACCGGCAGAGTTCACGCACGGCGCCATGGCCCCCGGGCCGTTCGCTGCGCCAGTGCGCTTCCGGCAGCAGCGCGGGCTCGGCGTCGGCCACGCAGGCCGCGAAGCCGCAGGCACGCATGGGGGCCAGGTCCGGGAGATCGTCGCCCATGTAGGCGCAGGCGTCGAGTTCGATGCGCAGCTTCGCCGCGAGCGCCCGAAGGTCGCGGGCCTTATCGCGACTGCCCTGCACGACATGGGCAACCTTGAGTTCGGCGGCGCGGCGCCGCACGATTTCGGACTCGCGGGCCGTGATCCAGGCCACGTGCACGCCCTGGTCCATCAGCAGGCGCAGACCCTGGCCGTCGTGCACGGAGAATGATTTGCAGAGCTCTCCGCGCGGGCCGATCACGATGCGCCCGTCCGTGAGCGTGCCGTCCACGTCGAGCGCGAGCAGGCGCACGCGCGCCGCGCGCTCGCGGGCGTCCGGAGTCAGGGGCAGGCCGTGGCCGCTGCCGTTCGCGGGAAGGGTTTCAGGCAATCTTGGCTGCCAGCAGGTCCTGGAAGTTCAGGGCACCGACCACATGCCCGTCGTCGTCCACGACCACGAGCTGGCCGATGCGGCGCGATTCCATCAGCAGAAGGGCCTCCGCCGCCAGCGCCTCGGCCTGCACGGTGACCGGGGAGCGCGTCATGATGTCCGCGACACGGCTGGCGCGAACGTCGTCGCCGCGCTCGAGGAGACGGCGCAGATCACCGTCGGTCACGACGCCCGAGAGCCGGGCCGCGTCGTCCACGACCGTGGTCATTCCGAGACGCTTGCGGGTCATCTCCACGATGGCATCGACGGCGGGTTCGTTCTCGCCGACCCGGGGGACGGATTCGCCCGCATGCATGAGATCGCGCACGCGGGTGAGCAGGCGGCGGCCCAGCGCGCCTCCGGGGTGCGAGCGCGCGAAGTCGTCGGCGTCGAAACCTCGCGCGTCGAGCACGGCCATCGCGAGCGCGTCGCCCAGGGCCATCGCAGCCGTGGTGCTGGCGGTGGGTGCAAGGTTGAGCGGACAGGCCTCCCGTGCGACGGAAGCGTCCAGGTGCACGTCCGCCAGCGTGGCCAGACGGGACGCGGGGTTGCCGGTCATCGCGATGAGTCCGGCGCCCAGACGTTTGATCTGCGGCACGATGGACAGCAGTTCCTCGGTGCTGCCGGAATAGGACAGACAGAGGCAGACGTCTTCCGGCGTGATCATGCCGAGGTCGCCGTGACTGGCTTCGGCCGGATGCACGAAGAAGGCCGGGGTGCCCGTGGAGGCGAAGGTGGCCGCCAGCTTGCGCGCCACGTGGCCGGACTTGCCGATGCCGCTGACGACCAGTCGCCCAGAGCAGCGCAGGATGAGCGCGCAGGCGCGCGCGAACGAGTCGTCGACCGCGCGCTGGGTGGCGGCAACGGCCTCGGCTTCGATGGCGAGCACCTCGCGTGCGCGTCGGATGACCGCCTCGGCATCGACGGAACCGAGCGATACGGGTTCGGATTGCATGGCCGCAAGTATATCGACTGCGCGCCCGCGCACGGCGCTGGTGCGCAAGTCCCCGCAAGGCCCTTCGCGTGGGCCCCGCCGCGACCCTGCAACCTTTCTGACAGGGGGTTCGGGGTAATCTCGTGGCATGGGAACGCTGGAACTCACGATCGTGCTGCTCGCGGCGGCTGTCATGGCCGTGGTCGCCCTGCGCGCGATCGGTGCGCCGCCCATGGTCGCCTACCTGGCCGTCGGGGTGTTGCTCGGCCCCCACGCGATCGGTCTCGCATCGAACGCCGACGCGGTTCACGGGCTCGGCGAGATCGGCGTCGTCTTCCTGATGTTCTCGCTCGGCCTCGAGTTCTCTCTGCCCAAACTGCTGGCGCTGCGCCGCCACGTCTTCGGGCTGGGCGCAGCGCAGGTCCTGTCGACGATGCTGGTCGCCATGGCAGCGCTGATGGCGCTGCCGGCGGCGGTGCTCGTCTGGCTCTTCCCCGGCGAACTCGACTGGCGCGGCATGGTTGCCGTGGCCGGCGCCGTGGCGCTGTCGTCGACCGCGCTGGTGAGCAAACTGCTCACCGAACGGCGGGAGCTGGAGACCGAACACGGTCAGCGGGTTTTCAGCGTGCTGTTGTTCCAGGATCTGATGGTGATTCCGCTGCTGATCCTGATCCCGGCCCTCGCCATGGGCGGGCAGCAGTGGATGGTGCCGCTCGCTCTGGCGCTGCTCAAGGCTGCGGTCATGCTGCTGCTCCTGCTTCGCTTCGGCCCGCCGTTGATGCGCCGCTGGTTCGCCCTGGTGGCGCGGCAGCGTTCACACGAAGTCTTCACGCTCAACGTGCTGCTGGCCACCCTCTTGTTCGCGTGGCTGACCGAGCATGCCGGCCTGTCCATGGAGCTGGGTGCTATCAGGTCGAGGAAGACATCAAGCCCTTTCGGGACGTGTTGCTCGGATTGTTCTTCGTCACCATCGGCATGCAGCTCGACGTGGCGGTCGTCATCGCGGCCTGGCCGCAGGTGCTCCTGCTGCTGACCTTGCCCATCCTGGTCAAGTTTGCGCTGGTCGCGCTGCTCGTGCGCCTGTTCGGCGGATCCCCGGGCGTCGCGATCCGCACGGGCATCTGGCTCGCCCAGGCCGGCGAGTTCGCGTTCGTGCTGCTGTCTGTGGCATTCACCACGGGGCTGCTGCGCGAATCGACCCTTCAGCCGGCGCTGGCGGCCATGTTGCTGTCTCTGCTGATCAGCCCGTTCCTGATCGCCCAGGCCAACCGGATCGCGTTGCGCGCATCCTCGCAGGAATGGCTGCAGAGATCGCTGCAGTTGCAGCGCATCGCCTCGAGCAGCATCGGCCGCACGGGCCACATCCTCATCGCCGGCTACGGTCGCAGCGGCCAGGCGCTCGCCCATGTGCTCGAGGCCGAGTCCGTGCCCTACATGGCGATGGACCTGGACCCGGACCGCGTGCGAGAGGCCAGCGCCGCCGGCGAGTCGGTGGTCTACGGCGATGCCACCCGCCCGGATGCGCTGAAGGCCGCGGGCCTGCACCGGGCGCGTGCCGTTGCGATCACCTTCGACGACCGCCAGGCCGTTTTCCGTCTGCTCGAGAGGCTGCGCACGATGGCGCCGAACCTTCCCGTGCTGGTGCGCGCCACCACGGATTTCGAGCTCGGCCGGCTGCGCGAACTGGGCGCCACGGAGGTGGTTCCCGAGATCGCCGAGGGCAGCCTGATGCTGGCGTCTCACGCACTCGCACTCGCAGGTCTGCCGAGGTCACGGATCATGCGGCGCGTGCAGTTGGTGCGTGAAGGTCGTTACCAGCTGTTGCAGGGCTTCTTCCATGGCGCGGATGACCGGGCGGGTGACAGCATCGAGTCCGAGCACGTCCTCATGCATGCCGTGGGCCTGAGCGACGGTTGCGCGGCCGTGGGGCGCGCACTGGGCGAGCTCGATCTCGGGCCGGTGCGGGTCGCGGCGGTGGTGCGGCGGCGCGGCCGCACGCTCGACCCGGAACCGGATTTCGTGCTGATGGCCGACGACACGCTCGTGCTGTCCGGCTCGCCCGATCAGATCGGGCACGCGGAATCGAGGCTGCTCGGCCACCTCTGAACGGCGCCCCGGGCGTGGGTCCCAGCCGACAGTGCGTGTCGCTTTGCGGGGTCTGAGCGGCTTCGGCGGGCAGCGTGTTGCTACACTCAGCGCCTCTCCCCCCCCGCTTCTCCCCCCGCCTTGCCCGCCCAATCCCCCGCCGAACCCGTCGCCGATCCGATCGTCAGCCTCGAAGGGCTGAGCTTCGGCTATGGAGACCGCCTGATCCTCGAAGAGATCTCCCTGTCGCTGCGGGCTGGTACGGTCAACGCGCTGATGGGTGGGTCCGGGTGCGGCAAGACCCCGTTGCTGCGCCTCATCACCGGACAGCTGCGGCCCGTGGCCGGG
>JAUIAI010000428.1 GCA_030425615.1 Gammaproteobacteria bacterium | reverse complement strand
ATGGCCGCCGATGCCGCCTGGTGGGGCGGCGTCACGCCCGAGATGCTCGCCAACATCCAGGGCCGCATCCACGCCGGCGCGCTGCGCTACTACGAAGAGGTCGGCGCGCCGGTCGCCGACGCGCAGCGCTGAAGCGGTTGCAGGCGCTGGCGGTCGGCGCCGGTCTGGCGTCGATCGTCTTCCACCTCGGGCTGATCTTCAGCGGGCTGGTTCCCAATCTGGTCAGCCGCCCGCTGCACATGGTGCTGGCGGTGCCCTGGATCCTGTATGCGGCCACGGGCGGCCGGGTGGCACGTGTCACCGGCGTCGCCCTGGGCACCGCCGCGATCGCCGCCGCCCTCTGGATAGCCGCCCACGCGACCGAACTGGGCGACCAGTACGGTTACCTGGAGGGCCCGGGGCAGATGGCGATCGCCGTCGTGCTGCTGGTGGCCGTGCTCGAAATGGCCCGCCGGGCCATCGGCTGGCCTCTGCCCCTGGTGGCTGTCTTGGCCCTCGCCTACGGTCTTCTGGGCCAGCACATCCCAGGCGAATTCGGCCATGCAGGCCAGTCCCTGGCCGCGTTCCTCGGTACGCTGACCATCGCGGAGGGCGGTCTCTGGGGCAGCCTGACCGGCGTGTCGGTGAATATCGTCGCTGTGTTCGTCATTCTCGGGGCCGTGCTCAATGCCGGTGCCGCGGGCGAGGGCTTCATGAACCTCGCCACGGCCGCGGCGGGACACCTGCGCGGGGGTGCGGCCAAGGTTTCGGTGCTCGCTTCGGCCCTGTTCGGATCGATCTCCGGGTCAGCCTCGGCGAACGTGGCTTCCACCGGCGCGGTCACCCTGCCCACCATGACGCGGCTCGGATACCCGGCCAGGCTCGCCGGCGCGGTCGAGGCCGTGGCCTCGAGCGGCGGCCAGATCATGCCGCCGCTCATGGGCGCCGGTGCCTTCGTCATGGTCGAACTCACCGGTACGCCCTACCCCTCGATCATGGCCGCGGCGCTGCTGCCGGCGCTGCTCTACTTCCTGGCGGTCTGGGTCGGAATCGACGCGCATGCGCGCCGGGACGGGCTGCGGGCGATCGCTGCCGAGGACCGGCCCGCACCGGCCGAAGTCCTGCGTTCGGCGGCATTCTTCGCGGTGCCGTTCGGCGTGCTGCTCTGGGGGATGTTCGTCACCGGGGTGACGCCGACCTACGCCGCCAGCCTGGCCATCCTGGCCGGCGCCGTCCTGCTGCTCGTCGACACGCGGCTGAGATTCGAACCCGCCGCCGCGGCCCGTCGGCTGTCCGCGGCCGCCGTGAGCGCCGGCCGCCAGATCGCGGTGATCGCCTCGATCATCCTTTGCGCGTCGATCATCATCGGCGTCCTCGGCATCACCGGGCTGGGGGTGAAGGTCACGTCTGCGATCCTGTCGTTGTCCGGAGGCCAGCTCTGGCCGGCGCTGGCACTCACCGCCGCCGCGTGTCTGCTGCTGGGCATGGAGGTCCCCACCACGGCGGCCTACGTGATCTGCGTGTCGATCGCCGGCCCGGCGCTGACCGAGCTGGGTCTCGCGCCCCTCCAGGCCCATCTGTTCGTGTTCTGGTACGCGCTGCTGTCGACCATCACGCCACCGGTGTGCGGCGCCGTGTTCATCGCGGCGGGCATGGTGGGCGAAAACTGGCTGCGGGTGGCCGTCACGGCCATGACCCTGGGCGTCGGCCTGTATCTGATCCCCCTTGCGATGGTCGCCAATCCCGGCCTGATCGCCCTGGCCGAACAGCCGCCGGCCGCGCTGTTCGCCGCCGTCAAGATCGCGCTGGGCCTGGTGCTCGTCTCGAATGCGCTCATCTCGTCGCGACGCGCGGGCATGCGGCTCGTCACGGGGCTGGCCGGTCTCGTCGTGGTGTTCGTCTGAGCGCGCCGTCTGTCGACGACCACGACGCGCGCCCGGAACCGTGTCGGGTCGCCTTACAATTGAAGGACGGGTCGCGATAGTCATCGCAGTGTCGGCAGCGTCGCCGGCCCGCCCGACGGAGGAAAACCCACATGAAAAGATTCGCCCCGATCGGCCTGGCAACCGCGGCCCTGCTCACCGCCTGCCAGTCGGTGAGCCTCGATTCGGACGGTCCCTCGATGGCCAGCATGGACGTGCCCACCTGCGCGGTGGCCGCCAGCGACTACAAGCTGCTGGCTTACTGGAAGGACCGCGGCGCCGACAAGAACTACGGCCGGATCCTGGATCTGCTGCGCAAGAAATACGAGGCCACCCCGCCCGTGGACGACACGCCGGTGCTGCAGCTGGCACAGCGCTTCGTCAGTGCGCGCACCGATCTCAACCCGCCGGCCGTCGAGCAGGCCGTCGAGGCCGCCTGCTCCAAGTGATCCAGGGGCGTGAGCCCGCGCCGCAGCCCCGAGCGGGCGCGGCGCTCACCGGCGATCGCGACGGTCGCGAATATGGGTGCGCATCTGGCGGAAGCGTCGCTGACGCTGCCGGCGGACCCAGAACGTACGGACACGCCAGATCCACGACACGAGAACATAGGCCGACATACCGGCCACGGTGGCCAGCGTCAGCAGCCCGATCAGGAGCGGCTTGCCCGCCGAGATCACGCTGTCCCACCAGCCCGCGAGCCAGGTGAACAGCCCGGGATCGGGAATGTTCAGATCCGTGAGCGCGCTCAGCTCGCTCGAAACCGGCGGCTCGGGCGGCGGGACGGCCGCCTGATGCGGCTCGCCCAGGATCAGTGCCCCCAGCTGATACGCGAAGATGTAGATCGGTGCGAAGGTCACCGGATTGGTGATCAACGTGCTCAGCACCGCGATCGGGATGTTCGCGCGCAGCAGCACCGCGGCGATACCCGCCAGCGGGATCTGGGCCACCGGAATCAGCAGGCCGAAGAACAGGCCGATGGACAGCGCCATCGCCACGCCCCGGCGGTTGATGTGCCAGAGGCGCGGGTGCGCGAGGCGGGGCCCAAGCCAGCGCAACCAGGGATGCTCGACCACTTTCTTGGGATCGGGCATCCACCGGCGCCAGCCAAGACCGGGCGTGCCGGCCAGGCTGTCGTGTTCGGACTTGGGATCAGCCGACATCGGCGCGGGGGTCTGGGGTCGGGGCGTTGGCGTCAGACTCTGAGCGGGGCCGCGCCGAGCGTGGCCACGATGTCGGCCACTGCACGGGTGAGCCGCTTTCCGCAGTCGATGTGCAGGAACTCGTTCGGGCCGTGCGCATTCGACTGCGGCCCGAGCACACCCGTGATCAGGAACTGGGCGTCGGGGAACACGTCCCCGAGCATGTTCATGAACGGAATCGTGCCGCCCTCCCCCATCCAGCCGGCGGCCCTGCCGAATGCCCGGTTCGAGGCGGCATCGAGGGCTTCGGCCAGCCAGGGCGCCGTGGCGGGCGCGTTCCAGCCGCTCGCCGGATGGTCGGGCTCGAAGCGCACGTTCGCCTGATACGGCGGGTCGGCTTCGAGCGCCTTGCGCATGGCCTCGGTCGCCGCGGCCGCGTCCACCGTGGGCGGCAGACGCATGCTGAGCTTGAGCCGGGTGCGGGGGCGCAACACGTTACCGGCCGCGTCGATCGCCGGCAGGCCCGCGGCGCCGGTCACGGACAGCGCCGGGCGCCACGTGCGGTTCAGGATGGCCTCGGCGGGATCGGTGGTGGTGGGCATCGCGCTGACGCCGGGCTGGTCGCCGTGCGAGCAGCCGACCCAGGGGAAGGCCTGCCAGACCGCGTCGCCGAGCAGGTCACCGGCAGCCCGGGCCTGGCGCATCCGTTCCTCCGGAATGCCGGCGTGCAGCTCGGGCAGCCTGACGACGCCCGTCCCCGAATCGTCGATACGGTCCAGGAGCCTGCGGGCGATCCGGAAGGTGCTCGGCACCAGCCCGCTCGCCATGCCGGAATGCACGCCCTCCGTGAGCATTTCCACGGTGAGCACACCGCCGGCCAGTCCCCGCAACGAGGTGGTGACCCAGAGCTGTTCGTAATTCCCGCAGCCGGAGTCCAGACCGCAGACGAGCCGGACGTTGCCGAGCCGCTCGCGCAAGGCCTCCAGATAAGGGAGCAGATCGGGGCTGCCGCTCTCCTCACTGGTTTCGATCAGGCCGACACAGCGGGGTCGCGCA
>JAUIAI010000427.1 GCA_030425615.1 Gammaproteobacteria bacterium | reverse complement strand
TGATGCGCTCGACGATGATCGCCTTCTCGAATTCGGCAAAGACGCCGAGCATGCCGAACATCGCCCGTCCCGAAGGTGTCGAGGTATCGAGCGCCTGCTGATGCAGAAAGAGATCGACCTTGGCACCCCGCAGCTCCTCGAGCGTGCCGATGAGGTCCTGCAGCGAGCGGCCCAGCCGGTCGAGCCGCCACACCACCAGCGTGTCGCCGGCCTTCAGCGGCATGTCGCGGATGCCCTCGCCCTCGCGCAGGGTGTCGCCGTCGCGATGCAGGGCGACCATGGCGACGCCGTAGGTCTTGCGCATCCATACGTCCCGCGCACTCTTGCCGATCAGGTTGGAGCCCGGGCGGATGACCACTTCGGCGATGCCCGAGCGGGTGGCCGACAGCGACTCGGCGAACACCTCGATGTGATCCTTCAGTTCCAGCGAGTACTGCTCGACGAAGCGCAGCAGGTTGGACGGCGAGGCGAGGATGCCGAGGGAGGTGCCGACGGTGATGCCGGTGTCGCGGGACAGGCCGCCGGGGCCGATGCGCACCTGGTCGCCGGCGCGGGCGGCGATGACGCGGATGCGGGCACTGGTCTCGATCTCGTCCAGGTGCTTGCCGACCAGTTCGCTGTTGGCCGGCACCGAGACCTCGAACAGCTCGTAGTCCAGGCCGTAGACGTTCTGGAAGTAGGCCATGGTGCTGGTCGGGCTGGCGGCGCCGCCGGGCTTGAAATCGGGCAGCACGAAGCGGCCGGCGATGACGAAGTAGGCGACGCCGGTGGCGACCAGCGCGAGGCCGATGGGCGTGACCGAGAACAGCGACCAGGAAGCCATCTGGTGTTCCGCGCCGAGACTCTGGTTGGAAGTGGCGATGAGATCGTTGAGCAGGATCAGCGGGCTGGAGCCGACCATGGTCACGGTGCCGCCGAGGATGGCGCAGAAGCCCATCGGCATCAGCAGCCGCGACAGCGGCAGGTTGGTGCGCGCGCAGATGCGCGATACCACCGGCAGGAACAGCGCCGCGGCGCCGACGTTCTGCATGAACGAGGAGATGATGGCCACGGTGCCGGAGATGATCGGGATGATGCGCGACTCGCTGCTGCCACCGACCCGCAGGATGAAGGAGGCGACCTGGGTCATGATGCCGGTCTTGTCGAGCCCGGCGCCGATGATCATCACCGCGATGATGGAGATGACCGCGTTGGAGGCGAAGCCGGTGAACAGCCGGTCGGGGTCCACCAGCGCCTGTTCCAGTCCCATCACCGGGGCCAGCAGGCCGGTCAGGCCGAGCACCACCATCACCGTGATCGCGGCCACGTCGACACCGACCACCTCGAAGGCGAACAGGTGGATGGTCAGCAGCAGGATGGCCGTGACCCAGGCGATTTCCACCGTGGGTGTCAGCGTGGCCAGGTAGAGGCCGACAATCGCGAAGACGAGGGCGGCGACCAGTTGCCGGATGGTGATCGGCGCGAGGGACAGGCGGGACGCCGCGCCGGGGGCGGCATCATCCGGGTTGGCCAAGTCTGACTCCTGTGCTGTGGGCGCGGCGCGCTACCCGTCAAGAGCCGGATCCGCCGCATGTTTCTACGTCCGTCCGTGCCGGGAAATCCGCGTGATGCCGGGACGGGATCATGATCAGGGTTGGTGCGCCATTATATCGTCCACGCCGCGGAATGCACCCGTGGCGAGTTCACCCTGGCGATAGTTCTTTTTGATGAACGAATAACCGAAGGTTGCCGTCAACGCGGCCCGCTGGCGACCAGGCGGTTCCAGCCGTGCGGGTCGGGGGCGTCTCCGCGCTGGATGTCGACGATGCGGTCGTACAGGCGCGTGGCCAGTGTCCCGGGCCGGGCGTCGTTGATGGCCAGGGTGTGCCCGTCGACGCTGATCCGCCCCACCGGCACGATCACCGAGGCGGTCGCGAGAATGATGCAGCCGAGGATGATCGCCTTGGTGGTGGCCGCGCCGACGTATCCGAGCACCACCTCGAACGGTGAAACAGGCGCCGACAGGAGTTCGTAGACCGTGCCCGTGAAGCGCGGAAAGTAGATCGCGAAGGCGGCGTTGCTGATGCTCTGGGTCAGGACCGACATCATGATGAGACCGGGCACGATGAACGCGCCGTAGGCGATGCCCTCGACCTCCTGGATGCGCGACCCGATCGCCGAGCCGAAGACCACGAAGTAGAGCGCCGTGGACAGCACGGGCGAGACGACGCTCTGAAAGACGGTTCGGCGCGTCCGCGCGAGCTCGTACCGGTAGATGGCCAGTATGCCGCGACCGTTCATGCCGCGAGTTCCGTTGAGGCCGGCCCGGGCTCGCGCACCAGCTTGACGAAGATATCCTCGAGCGAGCTCTCCACCGTGGACAGGTCACGCCAGGTCAGCCCGGCGGACTCGATCGCGCGCAGCAGGCGGGCGATGTCGGTGCCGGCGCGGTCGTCGTAGGTGTGCAGCAGACGCAGGCCGTCCTCGGACAGTTCAAGATCGAACCCCGACAACATGCCGGGCACGGCGTCGATCGGCGTGTCCAGCACGACCACCAGCTGCTTGCGGCCGAGCCGCCGCATGAGCGTCGTCTTGTCCTCCACGAGGACCAGCTCGCCCCGGTTGATGATGCCGATCCGGTCGGCGATGGCCTCGGCCTCTTCGATGTAGTGGGTGGTCAGGATGATGGTGACGCCGTCCGCGCGCATGCGCTCGACCAGACGCCACATGTCCTGGCGCAGTTCGACGTCCACGCCTGCGGTGGGCTCGTCCAGGAACAGGATGTCGGGTTCGTGCGAAAGCGCCTTGGCGATCAGCAGACGCCGCTTCATGCCGCCGGACAGCGTGATGATCTTGCTGTCGCGCTTGTCCCAGAGCGAGAGATCGCGAAGAACGCGCTCGAGCAGTGCCGGATCCGGCGCACGCCCGAACAGACCACGGCTGAAACGAACGGTGTTCCAGACGGTCTCGAACGCGTCGGTGGGCAGTTCCTGGGGAACGAGGCCGATGCGGGCACGGGTCCTACGGTAGTCGCGCACGACGTCGTGCCCGTCCACCCGGACGGTGCCTGAACTCGGGTTGACGAGCCCGCAGACGATACCGATCAGCGTGGTCTTGCCGGCGCCGTTCGGGCCGAGCAACGCGAGGATCTCTCCCTGGCGGATACGCAGGTCCACACCCCTGAGGGCCTGGAATCCTCCTGCGTAGGTCTTGGTCAGGCCATCGATCTCGATCAGTGCTCGCATGCCCGATTGTGGCCGAAAACCTCGCACCCGACCGGCCGTCGTGGCCTTTCTGATACCCCCGCGCGAAACCGGTCAGAGCGAATCAGAACTTCAGGAACGCGGCCGGTTTCATACCCAGCGCCTCGGCGTCGGCGCCCCTGACCTCGAACTCGTAGCCCTCGGTGCGCGTACGCAGGGCCGCCACCTGCTCGGGATCCGTGCCGCTGCCTGCCTCGACGTCGATCCTGATCCAGCGCCCCTTGGTCTGCTCGACCTGCACCACGCTCCCGACGCGTACGACCAGGCCGTCACGCGTGGTCACGGTGAGCACCGGGCCGTCGGGGTCACCCTCGCCCGCCTTGCGTACGTCGGCGAACGCCAGGCCGTCCACGACCGCGGTCAGGCGGCCGATCGCGGCGGCATCCTCTTCGCGATCCGGCGGCGGATCCTGAAGCCGCAGGGGCTCCCCCTCCCCGGCCCGGGCCAGGCGAACGTCTCCGGCATCGCTTTCGAGCGAAACCGTCGCAATGTCGTCACGCTTGATCTCCAGCAGGCGGTTGACGAGCCAGCCGGCGCGCGCGCCCGGGAGTTCGACGGCCCCCCGCAGCAGCCAGCTCCTGGCCTCGCCCTCGCGACGTGCGTACAGGCCTCCGCGCGTCCCACCGACCGACGACTCGGCCTTGCCCAGGTAGACGTCCGCGATGACCTCGTCTCCGTCGCGCAGGGTGATGCGGCGCGCGCCACCGTCTTCGGCGTCGGGGGCGGCCAGCGAGAGTTCCGGATAGCGATCCGGCCGGTCCGTCTTGGCTTCCTCGATCACGAGCACCGAGCTCGGCACGACACCCGACGGCCGCACGAACCGGTCGTACTCGAAGCCCGGCGACGGTGTGCGGCCGTACGTGA
>JAUIAI010000426.1 GCA_030425615.1 Gammaproteobacteria bacterium | reverse complement strand
CCACGGTCGGATATATCGCCTCTGCAGGTCTGCCGCTGGCAACGGCCGGCGCTGCGCTTGCGATCGCAATCGAGGTCCTCGGCAGTCTGGCTCTGATCGCCGGCTTCGGCACGCGCATGGCCGCCGGTTCCCTGGCGGGTTTCACGCTGCTGGCAAGCGTGTTCTTCCACGCCTACTGGGCGGTGCCCGAAGATCAGGTATTCGTCACGCAACTGCTGTTCTTCAAGAACATCGCGATCACCGGTGGCCTGCTGGCCCTCATGGCCCACGGTGCGGGCGGCTGGAGCGTCGATGCATGGCGATCGTCCGGACGGTCGGGCGGCCCGAGCCCGGGTCTTGCGCGGGCTTGAACCGTATCGGATTCTTTCCCCATCGACACGGGATTCAGTCCTGCGGGCCGCACTCGAACCCCCGGCACGTCCGGGGGTTCCGTGTGGCTCGGGCGTTACGCCACACCTGATCGGCATGGCTCGGGGCGGACAGGCCACCAGAACCGGTTTCGCCCGCACAATGAGTGATCGGTCAGCACATGGAGATGCCGTCGATGGCGACACGTACCGCGAAGGCCGCCTGGCCGAAAGACTTTCTCTGGGGGGTATCCACCGCAGCGTTCCAGGTGGAGGGTGCCGGTCGCGTGGACGGGCGCGGCCAGAGCATCTGGGACTTCCGCTGCACACAGCCGGGCAAGGTGGCAGACGCCGGGTCCGGCGAGGTCGCCTGCGACCACTACCACCGGTACGAGGAAGACGTCGCGCTGATCAGATCGCTTGGCGTCGACGCCTACCGCTTCTCGATCGCGTGGCCGAGGGTGCTGCCTCAGGGGCGTGGCAGGGTCAACGAAGCGGGGCTGGACTTCTACGAGCGGCTGGTCGACCGCCTGCTCGAGAACGGCGTCCAGCCGTGGGCCTGTCTGTATCACTGGGATCTGCCGCAGGCGCTGGAGAATCTGGGTGGCTGGACCGCGCGCGACAGCGCCGGCTGGTATGCGGACTACGCGGCGCTGGTCGCGCGGCGGCTCGGCGACCGCGTCAGGCACTGGGCGACCTTCAACGAGTTCTCGGTGTTCACGCTGTTCGGCTACGCCATGGACTGGTGCGCACCGGGGCTCATGGACCGTACCGCGAACCTGCGCGCGATCCACCATCTGAATCTCGCACACGGCTGCGGGGTCGACGTGCTGCGCGACCTGGTGCCGGACGCGTTCATTGGCGCGATCCACAATCGTCAGGTGGTGCGGCCCTGCACGCCGAGCGAGGCCGACCGTGCGGCGGCCGCTATGCTGGACGCGCACTGGAATCTCGCGTTTCCCGAGCCGCAGCTGCGGGCCACTTATCCGGAGCTGCTCGCCGAGGCGATCGATCCGTGGGTGCGGTCCGGTGACATGGCGCAGATCTCGCGGCGCATCGACTGGATCGGGTTGAACCACTACGGGCCCATCTTCGCGAAGTCCGATCCCTCCACGATCTGGGGATTCGCCTGGGGTGATGCACCGCCGGATTCCCCGGTGCGACCGGAGATCGGCTGGCCGATCTTCCCGGATGCGTTTCGCGACGAGTTGCTCGAGCTCACGCGCCGCTACAAGCTGCCGGTGTACGTGACCGAGAACGGCATGGGCAGCCGGGATGCGCCCGACGACAAGGGCGTGGTTCACGACCCGCGGCGCATCGCTTACCTGGAGACCTATACGAGCGCGATGCGCGACGCGATCGCCGCAGGCGCGGACGTGCGCGGATACTTCGTATGGTCGCTGCTGGACAGCTTCGAATGGGGCTCCGGCTACACCAATCCGTTCGGCATCATCCACGTGGACTTCGAGACGCTGAAGCGCACGCCCAAGGATTCGGCACGCTGGTACACGAAGTTCGTGGCCGCGGCGAAGAAGGGGGCTTCCGAAGCGGGCGCGACGAAACGGACCCCTGCAAGATCCGCTTCCACGAAAAAGGGCGCCCGATAGGACGCCCCGGCCCCTGTGGCGGCTGCCGCGCGGTGCCCCTTCAGGATACGTCGGTGCTTTCGGCGTAGGTCTTCGCGTCGGCCACCGGTGCCGCATCGGGCGGTGTGCTCGAGAGAACGGCCACGGGAATGGCCGCGGCGGCGATCGCGGTGACCGCGATCGCCGGGTCGACGCCGTGTCCTTCCCTGGCTGCGGCGCCGCGCGGAAAGACGGGCGAAACCGGTGCGGGGACCGCCGACGGGTCGGGGCGCGTGTCGTCGTCCGACAGCTCCACCAGAATGGCGTGCAGGTGGGCGACCCGTCCGAACGACGCCCGGCACTCGGCCAGCCGCTGCATGTTGTCGATCGGCCAGGACAACGCGTTGACCATCTGCTGGAAGGCCTGCGCGGTCTGCATGAGCGCGCCCAGCGTGATGGTGCCCGCGAGATAGCGCGGCGCCGCCACCATGATCGGCACCGCCTGCGACAGCACCGACCACGTGGACGAGAACATCACCAGTTGCATGATCGCGATCGTCTGACGGTGCCAGGCCTTGATCGTGGAGGCGAACAGACCGCCGGTCTTCTCCCGGCGCGTGACGTCCACGGCGCCGATGGCATGCGTGGGCGCTTCCTCCCGGGACCGCCCGAGGCCGAACCGGAAGTCGGCTTCCTTGGTCTGACGATAGTGCGCCGCATGCGTCAGAGGACGGCCCAGCCGCATCGCGAAGAACGCGCCGGCGCCCGCATAGAGCAGGGCGATCCACACGAGGTGGCCGGGCAGGGTCATGGTCCATGAACCGAGACTGACCTCGGGCGGGCCTGACAGCACCCAAAGGATCTGCGAGAAGCTCACCAGCAGCATCACGCAGTAGAAGAACGAGTGCGCGAGGTCGACGGACGATTCCGTGGCGATGCGCACGTCCTCGGCGATACGGCCGTCCGGATTGTCCAGCCCCGGGTGGACGCGGCCGAGTTGGTAGTCGCGGCCGTGGACCGTCCACTGATCGAGCAGGCGGTGGGTGAGGTCCGTGCGCCAGGCCACCTGCAGGCGGCGCTTGGTCCAGAGGTGGGAGGCCATCACCACGACGTTCGCGCCGATGATCAGCAAAACGGCGCCGATCTGGTGGACCACGGCGTCGATGTCGCGCTGTTCGAGCGCGTCGAAGATCTGCTGGCTCCAGTGATTGAGCATCACCGGGATGGACACCTGCGCAAGCGTGAGCACGACCAGCACGAGCGTGAGGATCCACGCGATGCCGCGGCGCTCTCCGCGCCAGAACGCGGTCGCGAGACGACGCAGGCCGTCCCGGGCTGACGGCAACTCGTCGTTGCCGCTCGCGGCGTCCCTGTCGTTTGATTCGCGTGATGGCATGTTACACCTCGTTTCAAATACCGTAACACCCCTTTCACGTGCGGCAAGGGCGTTCGCGGCGCCGAAACAACTCGCGGGCGTCCGACCGGCGTGGCGGCGGGTCGGACGGCGCATAATCCGATGCGATCGGTCACCTCCCTGAAGCGAAAGCCCACCCGACGGAACCCGCCATGGCGAATGCCACTTCTGCCGATTCCAGACCCACGCCGACCGATCGTCCGGCCGGCGGACACGCGGAACGACCTGCGTTTCGCCCGGATTTCGTCTGGGGTTCAGGCACGTCCTCGTATCAGATCGAGGGGTCGCCGCTCAATGACGGGGGCGGGGCCTCGGTCTGGGACACGTTCGCGCACATGCCTGGCACGATCCGCGACGGGAGCACGGGCGACATCGCCTGTGATCACTACAACCGGCATCGCGAGGATGTCGCGCTGATGCGCGAACTCGGGCTGGGTGCGTACCGTTTCTCCGTCGCTTGGTCGAGGCTGTTCCCCGACGGCACGGGCCGTCGCAACGAGAAGGGCTTCGCGTTCTACGACCGGCTGGTGGACGATCTGCTCGAGGCCGGCGTGACGCCGTGGATCACGCTGTTCCACTGGGACACTCCGCAGGCGCTGCAGGATCGCGGCGGCTGGATGGTGCGCGAGTCGACCGACTGGTTCGCCGAATACGCGCGCGCCGTCGTGGAGCGTTACTCCGACCGGGTCAGGCACTGGTTCACGCATAATGAGCCCGAGGTGCACATCTTCCTCGGTCATCACCAGGGCACGCACGCGCCCGGTGAGAAGCGGCCCTGGGCGGACATCCTG
>JAUIAI010000425.1 GCA_030425615.1 Gammaproteobacteria bacterium | reverse complement strand
GGCGCCTCCAGAGAACGCGCGCTCGGTCCCGCGCAGCACGATGGCGCGGACCGCCGGATCGGCCCAGGCCGATTCGAGGCCGGCGGCCAGATCGGTGCGCAGTTGCGCGCCGAGTCCGTTCACCGGCGGCTTGTCCATGGTGATGACCGCGACGTCGTCGCGAATCTCGTAGCGGGCGGCTTGGCTCATCGGGTGTCTCCTCGTCGGCGTCCGGTCGCGAAACGGCCTGCGGCGCCGGCGGCCACCGGCTCCGCAACAGGCAGGTTGCGGGCTCAAAACGTCGATTCTACGGCCCAACAGGACTGGCCGTCGGTTGCGTCCGCCCGTTCGTGTGGGGGGCCGCCGGCCCGGGACCGGGTCAGAACGGCTCGTTCTCGGAGAGCTCGCCCGAGAGGCGCTGGATCATGAAGTCCGCGGCCTGGACGATATGCTGGCGGGCGAGCCGCTCGGCGTTCTCGGCGTCGCCGGCGGAGATCGCCTCCACGATGGTCTCGTGCTGGTCCCAGATGTCGCGGGGCTTCTCCTCGCGCATCAGCACTTCGCCCATGACGCGCCGCATCATCGCCCAGTGCGTCTCGAGCGCCGGCGCGATGAGCGCATTGCCCGAGAGCCGGCAGATGTAGTCGTGCAGGGCAATGTCGGCCTCCACCATGGCACCGACCGCGCCCTCGGCGACGGCCTTGCGGCCGGCGCGGATCAACGCCGCGCCCTCCCGGCGGGCGGCGGGCGTGACGTTCTCGGCCGCACGTCGGCAGGCAAGGCCCTCGATGACCGCCCGCAGATCGGACATCTGGGCAACGTGTTCGGGATCGATCGGTGCCACGATCAGCCCGCGGCCCGGGGCGTCCTGCAACAGGCCCTGCTTGCGCAGCAGCGCGAGCGCCTGCTGGACCGGCTGGCGCGAGACGCCGAGCGCGGTCGCGATCTGTTCCTGGATGATGCGCCCACCCGGGCGCAACTTGCCCGAGGAAATCTCGGAAAGGATCGCCTCGTGCACGCGCTCGGAAAGAGTCGGTTGAATGGAGAGCTGCTTCATCATGGGGCCCGTCGATCGCCTGGTCGCATTCTCGCATCGCGGGGCTCGGACAGCCCCTCCCGACGCGGGCCGCGTCGCCACCGAGGCAACATGCGATTATGAACGGGGCATGAATCACGAGAACCGGAGCCGCCCATGACCGCGCGATCCCGATCCGTGCGGGTCGATCGTCACGACGACGTCGTCGTCGTGACGATCGACCGGCCGCAGGCCCGCAATGCCGTGGATTCGGCCACGGCGCGGTCGCTTGCCGACGCGTTCCTGGCCTTCGACGCCGACGACACGCTCAAGGTCGCCGTCCTGACCGGCGCCGGGGGCACCTTCTGCGCAGGGGCCGACCTGAAGCAGGTGGGCTCGGGTGAGTTCAAGCCCCTGCCCGTGCTGAACCCGCCGCTCGACCCGGGACGCGCCGACGGGCCCATGGGGCCGACCTACCTGCAGCTCGGCAAGCCGGTGATCGCTGCCGTTGCGGGTCACGCGGTGGCCGGCGGGCTCGAACTCGCGATCTGGTGCGATCTGCGCGTGGCCGAGGAGGATGCCGTATTCGGCGTCTACTGCCGTCGTTGGGGGGTGCCCCTCGTCGACGGCGGCACGGTGCGGCTCCCCCGGCTGATCGGCCACTCCCATGCCATGGACATGATCCTCACGGGGCGCCCGGTGAACGCGGCGGAGGCCCACCGGATGGGTCTGGCCAACCGGGTCGTGCCCACCGGCCAGGGGCTGGCGTCGGCACTCGAACTCGCGAAGTCGCTGACCCGCTTCCCGCAGACCTGCCTGCGCCACGACCGTCTGTCGGCGATCGCGCAATGGAGCCTGTCCTTCGACGAAGCCATGGCGAACGAGAGCCGGCTCGGCCGTGCCACCATCGCGAGCGGCGAGACCGTCGGCGGTGCAGCCCGCTTCGCGGCCGGGCGAGGGCGGGGGGGATCCTTCGGGGACCTCTGAGTCCGGGCCGTCGGGGCGGCCCGGTCAGCCCCAGATGCGTCGAGCAGCGATGTCCGCACCCTGGCGCTGGGCCGCCAGCTTCTGCCAGACCAGGTCGGGATAGACCCGCGGCCGGTCGACCACGGTCGAGAAGCCGCAGTCGGTTCCCGCCATGACGCGGTCTCCGCCCACGATCGCCGCGAACCGTTCCAGTCTTTCGGCCACCAGTTCCGGATGCTCGACACAGTTGGTGTTGGTGTCGATGACGCCCGGGCAGAGGATCTTGTCGTCGGGGATCTCCCGGCGACGTTCGGCCCAGACGCGGTGCTCGTGCGCACGGCGCGGGTTGGCCGCCTCGAACAGAAGCGTCTGTGGCCTGGCCCGCATCACGATGTCGAGCACGTCTGCGATCGGTACGTCGCAGGTGTGAGGCCCGGGATAGTTCCCCCAGCACAGATGCATGCGCATCTTCCCGGGCGGGATGTTGCGTGTCGCGTGATTGAGCGCTTCCACGTTGCGTTGAGCGCGGCTGCGGAACTCCTCGAGCGACAGCGTCTTGTACGCCATGTGCCGTCCCATCGCGAGGTCGGGAGCATCGACCTGTAGTTGGAAGCCGGCGGCGACGATGGCCTCGAACTCCTCCTGCAGTGCATCGGCCAGCGCGAAGACGTACTCGTCTTCGGTCGCGTAGTAGGCGTTGGGCATGAAGATCGAGATCACGCCCGGTGTGGCCGCGTTCATGAAGGCGCCGGCGGGCCGGTGGCGCCGTACGGCGGCCTCGAAATGGCGCAGGTCCTCGTCGAGCGGCGCGCGGTCGCGCAGCGAAATCGGGCCGACGCAGGCGGGCGGCTTCAACGGGTTCGCCACACCGTTTCGCGCGAGCATCGCCGCAAAGCCCGGGTTCTGCTCTAGATCCTGCGGCATCATGAGGCCCAGGCTGCCTTCGCCGAAGCCGTTCAGCCGGTCCTTCATGTAGTTCGTGTACGAGGGCTTGGACATCTCACCGTCCGAGACCACGTCCACGCCGGCCGCGATCTGCGCCGCGACGACGCCGTCGACGGCACGCGCCACCATCGCCTCCAGCGCCTCCGGGTCGTAGTCGCCGCCGCGGTCCTTGGCCACGATCGGTGCGATGAGTTCGTCCGGCCTCGGCAGGCTGCCGACGTGGGTGGTGCGGATGGTCTTGTCCATCGAGTCGTCTCCCCCTCAGGAAATCGCCGCGGTCGGCGCCGGCTCACCCGACGCGGAACCAGGTCCGCATGCCCGCGGCCGCATGCTCGAGCATATGGCAATGGAGCAGCCAGCGCCCCGGGTTGTCGGCGACGAAGGCGATCCTGACGCTTTCCCGTGGCCCGATCAGAACGGTGTCGCGCCAGGCGCCGGGCGGATGCGCCGCGGATTCCGTCAGAACCCGGAAATGGTGTCCGTGCAGATGCATGGCATGCGGCCACGCGGTCTCGTTGATCATTTCCAGCACGACGGTTTCGCCGCGCCGTACATCGAACAGAGGCTCCGCGGCCAGATCCGCCACGCCGTTCAGAGCCCAGACCTGGCGCGTGCGGCGCAGGTCTTCGCGGGACAGGGTCCGTCCCTTGTGCACGATCGATACGGGCCCGCCCATGGCGCCGCCGGCCATCACGAGCCGGACGGTGGCCGCTGCTCCGAGATCCGGGCGGGGCAGGCCCGCGGCGGGCAGCGGGCGGGGTCGGGGCGTCGGCGCCGTCGGTTCCGGGCCGCTCACCCGGAAGCGCACCAGGGGAAAGGCGCCGCCGCCGGTGAGTTCCTCGATGGCGAAGTCCCCGGTGGGCACCACGAGGAGATCCATTCGCTGGGCCGGCGCGATCGAGCCCAGCGCGCGTGAGGCGGTGAGGGGCTCGGGCAGCGGCTGGCCATCGAGCGCGATGACGTGCGCGGCGAAGCGGCCCGGATCGAGCTCGAACACCCGGGCATTGGACGCGTTGACCAGCCGCAGGCGGTGCGGCACGCCGCGCGCCAGGGTCAGCGAAGGTTGCGGCTGACCGTTCACCGTAGGCCAGTTGCCGAGGCGCCCACCGTGGCTCCAGTCGTGCAGCGAGCCGAAGCTGGCCGTGTCCAGCACGCCGGCTTCGGTCAGCCGCCAGTCGTCGATGATCAGGCAGAGATCGCGTTCCGACAGGTA
>JAUIAI010000424.1 GCA_030425615.1 Gammaproteobacteria bacterium | reverse complement strand
AGCCCGCGGCGAGGGTGTGGACGGAATCGAAGTCCGTCACGTGCGGCAGGCCGTGGCCGCGCGGCGCGAACGGATGTCGCGTTCGCACCGCGAGTATCAGAGGGCGATCGGCGAGGGCGTACTGCTCATCGACACCGAGCATGCCCGGGTCGGGCAGGTCAACGGCCTGGCGGTCTACGATCTCGGCGGGCAGAGCTTCGGGCATCCGAGCCGAATCACGGCCACGACCCGGCTCGGGGATGGCAACGTTCTGGATATCCAGCGGGAAACGCATCTCGGTGGGGCCATCCATACGAAGGGCGTGATGATCCTGTCGTCCTATCTGGCGTCCCGCTTCGCCGCCCGGCAGCCGTTTCCGGTCAATGCAACCCTTACGTTCGAACAGAGCTACGGCCCGGTCGACGGCGACAGCGCGACCATTGCCGAAACGGCGGTCTTGTTGTCGGCGCTGACCCGCACCCCGATCCGCCAGGACCTCGCCGTCACCGGCTCGATGAACCAGCTGGGCGAGGTGCAGGCCGTCGGCGGCGTCAATCACAAGATCGAGGGCTTTTTCGAAGTCTGCGCCGCCCGCGGGCTCACCGGTCGCCAGGGGGTCGTCATTCCGGCGAGCAACGCCGCGCACCTCATGCTCGAAGACGCCGTCGTCGAGGCCGTGGAGTCCGGCCGGTTCCACGTCTATGCGATCGATCACGTCGACGAAGCGCTGGCGCTGTTGCTGGACCTGCCTGTCGGCAGTCTGCAGGACGGCCCCCACGTCGACTCCCTGACCAATCGTGTGCAGCGAGCGCTCACCGATCTGCTGGCGCATCGTGGCGATTCGGCGTCCGCGCGGCGGGCCCGCCTGACCGCCGGGGACCGCAATGGCTGAGTCCTGGTACCGGTTGCCGCACGGGGCCAGGCCGTGGCAACCCGACGAGCGTCGCGCGCGCGCGCGCGCCGATAGGCCGGCGGGCGGCGCCGCTGGCCAGGATGCGGTTGAAGTGCGCGATGCTTTTTCACCGAGCCGCGTCATCCTCGCCCTGAGTCCCGGAGCAGCCACGGAGCCGCCCGTGCAGGCTGCGCTGGCGCTGGCCGAGCGCTTCGCGGTGTCCCTGCATGTCGTCCGACTGGGGGCCGAGCGTGCCGAGCAGATCGCGCGGCTTCCGTTCACGCGCGAATTCTCGACGACGGTCTGCGCGTTTCGTCGGTTCGAGCCCTCGGACGCGCGTCTCGGTCATCTCGGGCAGTCGCGCCGGTTCGAGATCATGGTGACGCGTCTGCAGACGGAGCGCTCGAGTGTGGCGGTTCGGTTCGAACAGGGGCCGGTGCCCGGGGATCCGAGTGCCTGGGTGCTCCGGGACAGCGCGCCCTGGATGCCGGCGCTGGGTAGCGGCGGTGCGTACGATCAGGTCATCGTGCTGACGGAAGGTGATCTTGCCGCGGTCGAGGCGGCTGCGCTGCTCCCGCGGCGACGCTCGACCCGGATCAGGGTGCTGCTCGCGGGTACGCCCGATGTCCGACTCGATCCGGCCCCGCTCCTGCGGGCGGTGCGCAGTGTCGGCGCGTGGGGCCTGGAACGCGTCGGCCCGTTGCCGACAGCCGCCGGGCCTTCCGTCACCGGCCGCGAGGAACGGACGGATGCGACTGCGGGAACGGACACACTCCCGGAAGGTGAGTCGACGGGACCGCGCGCTGAAACCGTTGCCGAGTCCAGAATTCTCGATGTATGCGGAGTATTGAACTCCATTGTCGTTGTCCGTTCCGCATTGCTCGCCCGTCTGGGGCTGCCTGCGGAGCGGCTGTCCTCGCGCGTGGGCCTCGCGGTTCTCGTTTTGCCCTGAGTGTCCAGGCCCGGCACAGTCGTGCCGCTTTCCGCCCAATCCGGTCTTGAAACGTCCGGGGTCATCCCCATCTCCAGGGGTTGTGGCCGTCGACGGCCGATCGAGACAACCCAGACGAGCGAATCATCATGAGTACAGCCGAAACCGCCGACACGAATCCGCAGACTTTCGGATTCCAGACCGAGGTGAAGCAACTGCTTCACCTGATGATCCATTCTCTGTACAGCAATCGCGAGATCTTCCTGCGCGAGCTGGTTTCGAACGCGTCCGATGCCTGCGACAAGCTGCGTTTCGAGGCCATCGAGAACGATGCCCTCTACGAGGGCGACGGAGATCTTCACATCCGGATCGCCGTCGATCGGGATGCCCGGACCCTTACGATCTCGGACAACGGTATCGGCATGTCGCGCGACGAGGTGATCGCGAACCTCGGCACGATCGCGCGGTCCGGCACGCGCGAGTTCGTGCAGAAGCTCTCCGGAGAGAGCGCCCGCGACGCGGAAATGATCGGTCAGTTCGGGGTGGGCTTCTATTCGAGTTTCATTGTGGCCGACCGGGTCGTGGTCAACACGCGCCGGGCCGGACTGGCTCCGGAAGAGGGGGTGCGTTGGATCTCCGACGGCACTGGTGAGTATTCGATCGAGGGGGCGGCGCGGGAACAGCGTGGAACCGAGATCGTGCTGCATCTTCGCGCCGGCGAGGATGACGATGCCCGCGGAGAGCTCGACTCCCTGCTGGACGACTGGCGCCTTCGGAGCATCGTACGAAAGTATTCCGATCACATCTCCATTCCGATCCAGATGGTCAGGACGGCCGCTTCGGGCGACTCCGATGCGGATGGCGGTGCAGCGCCCGAGTGGGAGACGGTCAACCAGGCGAGTGCGCTCTGGACGCGCGCACGGCAGGAGCTGAAGGAAGAGGATTACCACGCGTTCTACCGAAACGTCACGCATGACACGGGCGATCCCCTGGCGTATACGCACAACCGTGTCGAGGGTCGTACCGAGTACACCCAGCTGCTCTACGTGCCGGCGAAGGCACCCTACGATCTCTGGGACCGCGACAACCGTCGGGGTATCAAGCTGTACGTGCGCCGCGTGTTCATCATGGACGACGCACAGAACCTGATGCCGGTCTATCTGCGCTTCGTCAAGGGCGTGATCGATTCGGCCGATCTCCCCCTCAACGTGTCGCGCGAGCTGTTGCAGGAATCGCGCGACGTTCGGGCGATCCGCGAGGGCAGCACCAAGCGGGTGCTCGGAATGCTCGAGGAGCTTGCCTCGAATCACCCCGACAAGTACCAGACGTTCTGGGACGAGTTCGGTCAGGTGCTCAAGGAGGGGCTCGGCGAGGACTTCGGAAACTCGGAGCGGATCGCGAAGCTGCTGCGTTTCCACAGCACGGCCGTCGACGGGGAGCAGGCGACGGTTTCGCTGGCCGACTACCTGGAACGGATGCCGGAGGGCCAGGACAAGATCTACTACCTCACCGCGGACTCGCTGACCGCGGCGCGTAACAGTCCTCATCTCGAAGTGTTTCGGAGCCGCAAGGTGGAAGTGCTGTTGCTCGCCGATCGCGTCGACGAGTGGATGCTCAATTTCCTGCACAGCCACGACGAAAAGCCGCTGGTGTCCGTCGCTCGTGGCGACGTCGACCTGGGCAAACTCGAGGATGCGAAGGAGAAGGAGGAGCACGAGAAGGTCGCGGAGGCGTTCAAGCCGCTCGTCGACGGCATTCGCGAGGCGCTCGCGGATCGTGTCAAGGATGTCCGGATCACGAACCGGTTGACCGATTCGGCCGCGTGCCTCGTCTCGGACGAGGGTGACATCAGCGGGAACCTCGAGCGGCTCCTGAAGCAGGCGGGTCAGAAGGCGCCCGAGCGCCGGCCCATCCTGGAGATCAATCCCGCACATCCGATTCTCAAACATCTGTCGGGCGCGCCCGAGAACATGGCGGCCTGGTCCGGCCTGCTGTTCGACCAGGCGTTGCTCGCGGAGGGCGGGCAGCTGGAGGATCCAGCGGGCTTCGTCAGACGCCAGAACGACATGATGCTGGCGATGCTGATGCGTGCCGGTTGAGTGGGGATGCTGCATTCAACGGGCCGGCGGGTTTCCGATGCCGGATGAGCCGCCGCTGGAGGCATTCGAGCCCGTCGTGGACGCGAACTGCAGGGTGCTGATCCTGGGGAGCTTTCCGGGCCAGGCCTCACTGCGGGCAGGCCATTACTATGCGCATCCCACGAACCTGTTCTGGCCGGTGATGTCCGCGGCGCTCGGCATCGAGCTGACCGGGATGGC
>JAUIAI010000423.1 GCA_030425615.1 Gammaproteobacteria bacterium | reverse complement strand
GAAAAAGGCCGACACCGGCAATCCTGCTTCGCGAAAATCGGAACGAAATGTCCCGAAAACTGCCCCATCAATGCCGGCCCATGCAGGTGGCCGGGCTATTGTGCGCCCCTGTCCCGACCTGACCGTCCACCCGCCCGCCGACGAGCCTGCCTGATGACCGATGCCACCGTCCCGATGCCCGACCTGCCCGATCGCGAGGTCTCCGTGCGCGAGGTCTTCGGCATCGACAGCGATCTGCGCGTACCCGCGTTCTCGACGGTGGACGAGCACGTGCCCGAGACGGATCCGGTCTACAGCTTCGAACCTTCTGTGACGCTGGCCATCCTCGCGGGTTTCGCACAGAACCGCCGGGTGCTGGTGCAGGGCATGCACGGCACCGGCAAGAGCACCCACATCGAGCAGGTGGCCGCCCGCCTGAACTGGCCCTGTGTGCGGGTGAATCTGGACGGCCACATCAGCCGGCTCGACCTGGTGGGCCGCGACGCCATCGTGCTGCGCGACGGCCTGCAGGTCACGGAGTTCGTGCCCGGTATCCTGCCCTGGTCGGTGACCCGGCCGATCGCGCTGGTCTTCGACGAGTACGACGCGGCCCGCCCGGACGTCATGTTCGTCATCCAGCGCCTGCTCGAGCGCGACGGTCGTCTGACACTGCTCGATCAGAACCGGGTGCTCACGCCGCATCCGGCGTTCCGGCTGTTCGCGACCAGCAACACCGTGGGCCTGGGAAATCTTACCGGGCTCTACCACGGCACGCGGATGCTTAACCATGCGCAGCTGGACCGCTGGAGCATCGTGGCCGCGCTCAACTATCTGCCCCCGGAGCGCGAGGCCGCGATCGTGCTGGCCCGCGCCCCGGGGATGAACACTGCCGAGGGGCGCGGGACCGTGGCCGCGATGGTGGCTCTGGCCGGTCTGACGCGCAAGGGCTTCGAGGTGGGCGACCTCTCCACATTGATGTCGCCGCGCACCGTGATCACCTGGGCCGAGAACCTGGCCATCTTCCCCGATCTGGACGAGGCCTTCCGGCTGTCGTTCCTGAACAAGTGTGACCCCGCCGAGCAACCGGTGGTGGCCGAGTACTACCAGCGCTGTTTCGATCGGACGCTGGAGGGGTTCGGCGATGCGCCCGAGCAGTGAAGCGGTCATGTGCGGAGCCGGGTGATGGGTGAGACGCAGCGCGCCTGGGTCGAGGAGACCACCGCGGCAGCCGCACGTGCACTGAGCGGCGAAGCCGGTCTGCGCTTTCGGGGCGCGCGCCTGCATCTTGGCCGGCGCGCCCTCGCTGCGGGTGCGCCGCATCTGGTTCTCGCCGACGGCGACGACTCGCTGGTCGGCCACCGGGGCCTCACCGACGCCATGGCCAGGCGCCTGCAGTCCACTGACGAAGCTTTGCACAGGCAGATCGCGCCCTCGGCACCCGTGAACCGCATGGTGTTCGAGATCCTCGAGCACTTTCGGGTCGAGGCCTGTGTGCCGATGTCGCTGCCGGGGGTGCGCACGAACATCAGCCGGCGCTTCGCCGCGTGGCGCGACGCCTGTGAGCAGGCGGGCATGCTCGACAGCGAGGGCGGGCTGCTGATCCTGACCATCGTGCTCATGTGCCGCGCGCAGGTGGTCGGTGAGCCCGTGCCGGAGCATCTCTCCGGGCGCACCGAGGCCATTCGCGCCGAGCTGGGGCCGGTGTTCGCCGAGGAGATCGCCGGGCTGCGCGCCAACGTGCACAGCCAGCGTGCCTACGGCCTGCTCGCCGTGGCCGTGGCGCGCATGGTGGCCGAGCGGGTGCACATGGTCGACGAGGCCCGCCGCGAGAGCGACACGGCCGCTGATCCGGCCGGTGACTTCGCGCTCTGGCTGGATTTCGATGAAACCGGCGAGGAAGTCGAGTCCGGCACGTCGAGTCACGGTGGATCGCGCGACCGCGACGCCAGCCGCTACCAGGTGTTCACGGCTGTCTATGACGAAGAGATCGATCCCGCCTCGCTCGTGCGTCCGGCATTGCTCGCCGAGTTCCGCGAGCAGCTCGACGCACGTCTGCGCGCCCAGCCGGTCAGCGTGCCGCGCCTGGCGCGGGAGCTGCAGGCGCGGCTCGCCGAGCCGGTCGACGACGACTGGGAGACCGAGCAGGAAGAGGGCGTCGTCGACGGACGTCGTCTGGCACGACTCGTGAGCGCGCCCGGGGAGCGCCGGGTGTTCCGGCGCATCGATTCACCGCCGCGCGCCGACACGCTGATCACCTTCCTGATCGACTGCAGCGGGTCGATGCGGGCGATCGCTCCGGAAATCGGCACGCTCGTCGAGGTGTTCGCACGTGCAGCGGAGCTGGCCGGGTTCGAGACGGAGATCCTCGGGTTCACGACGCGCAGCTGGAACGGCGGGCAGGCGGCGCGCGACTGGCAACGCGCAGGGCGTCCGGCCGCGCCCGGCCGGCTGGCGGAGCTGCGCCACCTCGTCTTCAAGTCGGCCGACCAGCGGCTGCGCCGTCGGCGACGCGTTCTCGGTGCACTGTTGAAGCCGGACCTGTTCCGCGAAGGGGTCGACGGCGAGGCACTCGCCTGGGCGGCCGAACGGGCGCTGGCGCGTCGGGCGCGACACAGGATCCTGGCTGTGCTCTCGGACGGCTCGCCGATGGAGAGCGCCACGGTGCGCAGCAACCCGGGCGACCTGCTCGATTCCCACCTCGCCGAGGTGGCCCAGGGCCTGGACGAGCAACCCGGACTGCGCGTCGTCGGCCTGGGGGTCGGGCTCGATCTGAGCCCGTATTACCGCAACCGCACGGCCTTGTCGCTGGACCGGG
The DNA here is from genome assembly GCA_030425615.1 of Gammaproteobacteria bacterium. Lineage (GTDB taxonomy): Bacteria > Pseudomonadota > Gammaproteobacteria > Burkholderiales > Burkholderiaceae_E > JAUIAI01. The sequence goes on along the minus strand of JAUIAI010000423.1, from coordinate 1,330 downwards.
GGCTGGACAACCGGCTGCTCTGGAGCGTCATGGACGCGCTGGCGCCGGCCGGCCGGTCATGAGCGTGGTTCGGACGACGGGAACCAGTGCCGGTGCGCGTTCGAGAACGCCACCAGCGAGAGCATGACCGGCACCTCGACGAGTACGCCGACCACGGTGGCCAGGGCCGCGCCCGAGTTCAGCCCGAACAGCGAGATCGCCACGGCGACGGCCAGTTCGAAGAAATTCGACGTGCCGATCAGGCAGGCCGGCGCGGCGATCTCGTAGGGCAGCTTCAGGCCGCGGGCGGCGAACAAGGCGATGAAATAGATGCCGTAGGTCTGGATCAGAAGCGGGATCGCGATCATGACGATGATCAGCGGTTGCGCGACGATGGTTTCGGCCTGGAAGCCGAACAGCAGCACCACGGTGGCCAGCAGCCCGGCCACCGACCAGGGCTTGAGCCGGGCCACGAAGGCGTTCACGCGCAGCAGGCCTTGCGCCGGATCGGCGCCCGAGCGCAACAGCATGCGCCGGGTGAGAATGCCGGCCACCAGCGGCAGCACCACGTAGAGCACCGTGGACAGCAACAGGGTCTGCCAGGGCACGGTGACGTCGGTGACCCCCAGCAGGAATGCCGCCACAGGTGCGAACGCGAACACCATGATCACGTCGTTGATCGACACCTGCACGAGCGTGTAGTTGGGGTCTCCTTTGGTGAGCTGGCTCCAGACGAACACCATGGCGGTACAGGGCGCGACGCCGAGCAGGATCATGCCGGCGATGTATTCCGAGGCCGACTGCGGATCGACGAAGGGCGCGAAGATCACCTGGAAGAAGAGCACACCGAGCGCCGCCATGGTGAAGGGCTTGATGAGCCAGTTGACCACCAGGGTGAGCGCCAGCCCCTTGGGCCGGCGCCCGACGTCCCTGATCGCGGCGAACTCGACCTGGATCATCATCGGGTAGATCATGATCCAGATGAGCACGGCCACCACCAGGTTCACGTGCGCGACTTCCAGCGCCGCCGCGGCCTGCAGCAGGCCCGGGGCCGCGAGCCCCAGCACCACGCCGGCCACGATGCCGGCGGCGACCCATACGCTCAGATAACGTTCGAAGAGTCCCATCGTTTGCTCGGGTCAGTCGTTTTCCGTGCGGCCGATTTCTTCCAGCCGGCCCTGCAGCGCCAGGCTGTCGATGCTCGATATCGGCAGGCTGGTGAACAAAGTGATGCGGTTCCTCAGCGCACGGTAGGTGGCGGCGAAGGCGGTTTTGATCTCGTGCGCATCGCCGATGACGGCAGCCGGATCCGGAACGCCCCAGTGCGCGGTCATGGGCTGGCCGGGCCAGA
>JAUIAI010000422.1 GCA_030425615.1 Gammaproteobacteria bacterium | reverse complement strand
AGCTTGCCGACCACCTTGTCCTTGTGCGCGCGCAACGCATCGAGATCGATTTCCGGCTCACCGAATCGGATACCGTGCGCGGCCATGGTGCGCGCCTCGTCGATGACGGCGGCCGTGTGCAGAAGTGCCTTGGACGGAATGCAACCGACGTTCAGGCAGACGCCGCCCAGGCTCGGGTAACGTTCGACGAGCATCGTGTCCAACCCCAGGTCCGCGGCACGAAACGCCGCGGAATAGCCGCCCGGTCCGGCACCGATGACCAGCATCTGCACGGACGCATCCGCGGCGCGGTCCGATGGCGCGGAACGCACAGCCGCGGCCGCCGCGGGCGCGGGCGCAGGCTGCCCGGAGCCGCCAGACGGGGACCCCGCAGGCTGATCCGTGGACGCCGCGGGCGGATCGTCCGCCTTCTCCGCAGTCTCTCGCACGCGAACGAGCAACGATCCCTCGGAGACCTTTGCGCCGACCTCCACGAGCAGCTCCGTGATCTCACCGGCCAGCGGCGAGGGGATCTCCATGGAAGCCTTGTCGCTCTCGACCGTCACCAGGCTCTGCTCGACCTCGACGGTGTCGCCGACGGCGACCAGCACCTCGATGACCTCGACCTCGGAGAAATCACCGATGTCGGGCACCTTCACTTCAACCGGTTCGCTCATAGCAGCACCCGTCGGAAATCGGCCAGGACCTGGGCCAGATAAGCGTTGAACCGGGCCGCCGCGGCACCGTCGATGACGCGGTGATCCCAGGACAGCGAGAGCGGCAGGATCAGGCGCGGCTCGAAGGCCTTCCCGTCCCAGACCGGCCGCATCTGCGAGCGACAGACGCCGAGGATCGCCACCTCCGGTGCGTTGATGATCGGCGTGAAATAGGTGCCGCCGATACCGCCGAGGCTGGAGATTGAGAAGGTTCCCCCCTGCATCTCGCCCGGCGTGAGTTTGCCGTTTCGCGCCTTGCCGGCGAGTTCCGCCATTTCCTGGGCGATCGCGATGACGCCCTTCTTGTCCGCATCGCGCACCACGGGAACGACGAGGCCGTTGGGCGTGTCGGCCGCGACACCGATGTGGTAGTACTGCTTGAGTACGATCTCCTCGCCTTCGAGCGAGGCGTTGAACTCGGGGAACTTCTTCAATGCGGCGACGCAGGCCTTGACGAGGAAGGCGAGCATCGTGACCTTGATGCCTTCACGTTCGTATTCCCGGTTCAGTTGCTTGCGCAGCGACTCGAGTTCGGTGATGTCCGCATCGTCGTGGTTGGTGACATGCGGAATCATCACCCAGTTGCGGTGCAGATTCGCTGCAGAGATCTTCTTGATCCGCGACAGCGGCCGCGTCTCGACGGGGCCGAATTTGGCGAAATCCACCTTCGGCCAGGGAATCAGCCCGAGCGCCGCGCCGTCACCGGTGGCAGCGCCGGAAGCGGCGGCTCCCGGTGCGCCCTGCCCGGCCAGTGAACGCTTCACGAACGCCGACACGTCCTCGCGAAGGATGCGCTGCTTGGGGCCCGATCCGCTCACGCGATGCAGGTCCACGCCGAGTTCGCGCGCGAAGGCACGCACGGAAGGCGAGGCGTGCGGCTTGACGATGCGGTCGAGATCACCGGGTCGGGGGGCGACCGGCAGGCTGCGCTCGCGAGACGGTTGGGCCGGTTCCGACCGACCGGCCGGCCTCTCCGGCGCGGCGGGAGCGGACGAGCCGCCCCCGGGCGCAGGCGAAGGCGAAGGCGCGCTCTCGCGTGCCGGCGCAGGCGTCGACGACCCTGCCTGGCCGGCCGTTTCCAGCTCCAGGACCGCACTGCCCTTGCTGACCTTGTCGCCCACGGACACGCGCAACGCCTTGACGGTCCCGGCCGCCGGCGACGGAATCTCCATCGAGGCCTTGTCGCTCTCGACCGTGATCAGGCTCTGCTCGACCGAAACGGAGTCGCCCACCGCGACGAGGATCTCGATCACCTCGACATCGGCGAAATCGCCGATGTCGGGGACCTCGACCACGCTCGTCCCAGTGCCGGACGCGGCGGCGCCGCCGCCCTGCGCAGGCGCGGGCGCGGTTCCCCCCGACGGTTCCTTCGCCGCGGGAGCGGGTTCCCCGGCACGCGGCGCGGGTGACGACACCTCGCCGCCGCCCGGACCGTCGGCCGGCACGCCGACCGAATCTTCGGGCTCCAGCATGAGAATGACGGAGCCCTCCGACACCTTGTCGCCGACCGCGATGCGCAGCGCCTTGACGATCCCGGCGGCCGGGGACGGTATCTCCATCGAGGCCTTGTCGCTCTCGACAGTGATCAGACTCTGTTCGACCGAAACCGTGTCTCCGGGAGAGACCAGCAGCTCGATGACTTCGACGTCCGCGAAATCACCGATGTCCGGCACCTTTACTTCGATGGGATTGCTCATGCTCGGGCTTCCAGGGCGAATCAGGCGTGATGGGGATTGGGCTTGTCGGGGTCGATGCCGTACTTGCGGATGGCCTCGGCCACGGTCTGCAACGGCAGTTCACCCTCATCGGCGAGCGCCCTGAGCGCGGCGATCGCGACGAACCGCCGGTCGACCTCGAAATGCTCGCGCAGCTTGGCCCGGAAGTCGGAGCGGCCGAAACCGTCCGTACCCAGCACCCGATACCCGCGCCCCTGCGGAAGATAGGTGCGGATCTGGTCTGCGTAGAGCTTCATGTAGTCCGTGGCGGCCACGATCGGACCCCTGGTGTCCGCGAGAACCTTGCGTACGTAGGGCAGCTGCGGCGTCTCACCGGGCTTGAGCAGGTTGTGCCGTTCGCAGTCCATGCCGTCGCGGTTCGGTGAAGCTGGTGACGCTCCAGATGTCGCTCGCCACACCCCAGTCGTTGGCCAGCAGGTCGGCCGCGGCGATGACCTCGCGCAGGATGGTTCCCGAGCCCAGAAGCTGCGCCCTCGCGGGTCCGTCACCGACGCTGCGGAGCTTGTAGATGCCGCGCACGATTCCTTCGACGTCTTCTTCGCGCAGTCCGGGCTGGGCATAGTTCTCGTTCATCAGGGTCAGGTAGAAGAAGACGTTCTCCTGATCCTGGACCATGCGCTTGAGGCCGTGCTGGATGATGACCGCCACCTCGTGCGCGAAGGTCGGGTCGTAGGACACGCAGTTCGGGATGGTCGCCGACAGGACGTGGCTGTGGCCGTCTTCGTGCTGAAGGCCTTCGCCGTTGAGGGTCGTGCGCCCGGCGGTGGCTCCGAGCAGGAAGCCGCGCGCCTGCATGTCGCCCGCCGCCCAGGCCAGGTCGCCGACACGCTGGAAGCCGAACATCGAGTAGTAGATGTAGAACGGGATCATGATGCGGTTGTTCGACGAGTAGGACGTGGCCGCCGCGATCCAGCTGCTGAACGCGCCCGCCTCGTTGATGCCCTCCTCGAGGATCTGCCCCTTGGCATCCTCCCGGTAGTACATGACCTGGTCACGGTCGACCGGCTCGTACTTCTGCCCGTCCGGGGCGTAGATGCCGAGCTGACGGAACATGCCCTCCATCCCGAAGGTTCGCGCCTCGTCGGGCACGATCGGCACGACCCGGGGGCCCAGGGTCTTGTCACGGGTGAGCGCCGTCAGCGCGCGGACGAACGCCTGCGTGGTGGATATTTCGCGCCCCTCCGACGTGGGCTCGAGCACCGCCTTGAACGCGGACAGCTCGGGCGCGGTCAGCGTCTCGTCGGCCCGGGCCCGTCGCTGCGGGAGGTAACCGCCGAGCGCCTTGCGGCGCTCGTGCATGTAGACCATCTCGGGCGCGTCCTCGGGCGGACGGTAGAACGGCAGCTTCTCCAGCTGATCGTCGGGCACGGGAATGTTGAAACGATCGCGGAACTCGCGGATGGAATCGGCGTCGAGCTTCTTGAGCTGGTGCGTGGGGTTCTTGGCCTCGCCCGCATGACCGAGCCCGTACCCCTTGACGGTCTTGGCCAGGATCACCGTCGGCTGGCCCTTGTGGTTCACGGCCGCATGGAAGGCGGAGTAGACCTTGTGCGGATCGTGCCCGCCGCGGTTCAGGCGCCAGATGTCCTCGTCGGTCATGCGCGAAACCATCTCCAGCAGCGACGGGTGCTTGCCGAAGAAGTGACACCGCACGAAGCCGCCGTCGTTCGCGTTGTAGGCCTGGTACTCGCCGTCGA
>JAUIAI010000421.1 GCA_030425615.1 Gammaproteobacteria bacterium | reverse complement strand
GAAGGTGGCCCCGAGCGCGTCCGAGGCCATGGCGAATTCACCGTCGCCGAGCCAGACGGACAAGCCGGCCACGACAGGCACGGTCATGCCGGCGCCGATCGAACCGACGACCCCGACGACCAGGTAAAGGAGATAGAAGCGCCCCGCACCAGCTTCGAAGCGGCTGTGCTCACCGGCGAACGCCAGGTGGGACTGACGGTAACGCACGATCCGGTAGTGCAGGTAAGGCAGCAGCACGGCGAGCAGCAGCACCGCGATGCCGGCTGCGGCTCCGGCAAGCGCCGGCGCTGCGCCTTCCATGTTGCCCGGTAGCGCGGACATCCCGGCTCCCACCCCGATCACCAGCACCACGGCCACCACGATCAGCGGCACGGCCACGGTTGCGTAGGCTTCGCCCAGGGTGCCGGTGAACCCGAGACGGATACCGCGCCAGCTCGTGTTGCCGAGTCTGAAGCGCAGGGCCGCCCGAAGCAGGGCCGGCCAGACGAGCGCGAACAGGATGGGCATCGCCAGGCCGAGCAGCGGATGGAGGAGATCGCCGAGCAGATACAGCATGAATCCGATGGCCGCGATCAAGAAACCGCCGAACATGCGGCGCGGAACGCCGTGGAAATGCATCGGATAGCCGTCGATCTCGGTGTTGCCCGCGAAGAACTGCAACTTCCGGACCCGGGCCCACGGGTAGTAGAGGCCGAGGGTGACGAGCAACAACAGCAGGTTGACGATCCAGATCCCGAAGTAGGCGCCGCCCGACCCCAGGAAGCGCACCTCGATGATGCGGTCGGTGGCGCCCGCGCCCGGCGGTTGCGCGTTCACGAGGCGGCGCGCCGCATGTAGCCGGCATGGAAGAGATCGTCCCCGGGGTAGGGCAGGCCCCAGGTCCCCGGCAGCCGTCCGAGCAGCGCGTTCAGCGTCCTGCCGGCGGAGCCGCGGTATCGCCTGCCGACGAAGTTCCGGAGGTGCCCGACGGAAAGCCGCTTGCGGGTGCGGCCGAAGAGGACCCGCTCGAAGCCGTGCTCGGCGAGCAGCCGGTCGAGGCTGGCGCGGGTGAAGAACTGCAGCACGTTCGGCGGGCTGTACTCGTGCCAGCCGCGTCCGAACGCGCGCGCCACCCGGCTGTCGCTGTCCCAGGTCTCGATCAGCAGGACGCCACGATCGGACAGCACGTTGGCGGCCTCCCGGATCGCGCGGCCGGGATCGACCAGGTGGCCGACGACCTGAATCAGGGTGAGCAGATCGAATCCTCCTTCCGGGATCCGCAGTCCGGCCACCGAGGCAAGATTCGATGCGTCCCCCGCGAAGGCTTCGAGCCCAAGCCGCTCACGTGCGTGCGCGACCATGCGTGCATTGGGATCCACTCCGACGACCTGCCAGCCTTCGTCGGCCAGACCCTGCATCACGAAGCCGGCCGCGCATCCGATGTCGAGCGCGGTTCCAGGACAGGTCAGACCGAGTCGTGGGGCCAGCCGCGCCAGCCGCCGGGCGTACCACCGGCCGAGCGCGCGCCGCAACGGCGCCTCGGCCAGGTAGTCGGGGTAGCCGACGGCGGTTCCACCGCTGAAGTACGCATCGTCGAACTGCGAGCGGGTGTGCTCGCCCGCGAAGCTGCCGCGGCAGAACCGGTGGCCGCAGACCTCGCACCGGTCCACGGTCCAGCCGCCGAGGCCGGACAGGTCGGCACGCGCACGCCCGCCGCAGACCGGGCAGGGAGCGGGGGCCGGATCGGTCATGGGGTCACACGTTGAAGCGGAAATGCATCACGTCGCCGTCGTGCACGATGTACTCCTTGCCCTCGAGGCGCATGCGGCCCTTCTCGCGTGCGCCGCTCTCGCCGCCGAGGGCGACGTAGTCGTCGTAGGCGATCGTCTCGGCCCGGATGAACCCGCGCTCGAAATCCGTGTGGATGACGCCGGCCGCCTGGGGAGCCGTCGCGCCGATCCGCACCGTCCAGGCCCGCACTCTTTCTCGCCGGCCGTGAAGAACGTCTGCAGACCGAGAAGCCGGTAGGCCGCCCGGATCACACGGTTCAGGCCGGGCTCCTCCATGCCGAGGTCCGAAAGGAACAGAGCCTTGTCCTCGTCGTCGAGGTCGGCGATCTGTGCTTCGATGGCGGCGCTGACCTCGACGACGATGGTGTTCTCGCGCTCGGCCATCTCACGCAGCCGATCGAGCAGGGGGTTCTCGTTGCCCGCGTCCTCGGGCACGTTCGCGATGATCATCGTGGGTTTCGCGGTGATCAGGCACATCGGGCCGAGCACCTCCCATTCCTCGCGGCTCAGGTCCAGCGACCGTACCGGCATGGCCTGATCGAGCACCTTCTGGCATTTCTCGAGCACGGCGACGACACGTTGCGATTCCTTGTCGCCGGCGCGGGCCGGCTTGATCGCGCGCGCGTGGGCCTTCTCGACGGTGGCCATGTCGGCCAGGGCGAGTTCGGTGTTGATGACCTCGACGTCCGCGAGCGGATCGACCCGGCCCGACACGTGGACCACGTCACCGTTCTCGAAGCAGCGGACCACGTGGGCGATCGCATCGCATTCGCGAATGTGCGCGAGGAACTGATTGCCCAGACCCTCTCCCTTGGCGGCACCCGCCACCAGCCCGGCGATGTCCACGAACTCCACCGTGGCAGGGAGAACGCGCTGCGGTTCGACGATCTCGGCGAGCCGTGACAGGCGGGGGTCCGGGACCTCCACGATGCCGACATTGGGCTCGATCGTGCAGAACGGATAGTTCTCGGCCGCGATGCCCGCCTTGGTCAGGGCGTTGAATAGCGTGGACTTGCCGACGTTGGGCAGTCCGACGATGCCGCATTTGAGAGCCATGGGTGAACCGCTCGGAGTAAACCCCGGATTCTACCCACCGGTCCGGTTGCTCGCCGCGAGCCGGTAGGATAATCGGCCATTGGCCGTCGCGCCTGCCGCGACGGCCCGGCCCGGGACGGCGCGGGGCGTTCGCGCACGGGCCACCGACGGAGGTGCAATGCCGGTCACACTCGAGGGCAAGCTGGTGGTGGCGATCTCATCGCGCGCCGTGTTCGACTTCGAGGAGGAGAACCGGGTCTTCGAGCGCGACGACGACCACACCTACATGGCGCTGCAGCGCGACCGCCTGGACACGCCGGCGGCGCCGGGCGTGGCCTTCGCACTGGTCAAGAAGCTGCTGGCGTTCGATCGCCCGGACGACCCGGACGAACGGCGCAGAATCGAGGTCGTGGTGCTCTCGCGCAACGATCCGGTCAGCGGTCTGCGGGTGTTCAACTCGGCCAAGCGTGCCGGTCTGCGTCTGGAGCGCGGCGTGTTCACGCGCGGCCGCGAACCGTGGCGTTACCTCGCGCCGCTCAATGCGCATCTGTTCCTGTCAGCCAACGAACAGGACGTCCAGGCCGCCATCGAGGCGGGCTTTCCCGCCGCGCGCGTCTACCCCGAGTCGGTGCAGGCGTCGGAGTCGCACCCGGAGGAACTTCGGATCGCCTTCGACGGCGATGCGGTGCTGTTCTCCGATGAATCGGAACGGGTGTTCCAACGGCAGGGGCTGGTCGCCTTCCAGTCACACGAATCCGAGCTCGCCGGCGCCCCGATGAATCCGGGCCCCTTCAAGCCGTTGCTGGAAGTCCTGCACCGGCTACAGCAGGATGCGCTGCATTCGCCGATGCGCATCCGGACCGCGCTGGTGACCGCACGCAGCGCACCCGCGCACGAGCGGGCGATCCGGACCCTCATGGACTGGGGGGTGGAGGTGGACGAGGCCATGTTCCTCGGCGGCCTGCCCAAGGGCCCGTTCCTGGCCGAGTTCGAGCCGGACTTCTTCTTCGACGATCAACCCGGGCACTGCGACTCGGCGGCTTCGGTCGGTCCGACCGGCCGGGTCCACCATCGAGACGGCGTCGGCTGAGTTCGTCGGGTCGACGGGGATCGACGAATCGATCCCCGGGCGCTCACCAGACCTTCCAGGGGGCCTTGCCCGACTCCCACATTCCTTCCAGCACCTGCTTGTCGCGCAACGTGTCCATCGGTTGCCAGAAGCCGGTGTGGCGGAAGGCGGTCATCTGGCCCTCCGCGGCCAGGCGCTCCATCGGCTCGCGCTCCCAGACCGTGTCGTCGCCGTCGATGTAGTCCAGCACCTTGGGGTCCA
>JAUIAI010000420.1 GCA_030425615.1 Gammaproteobacteria bacterium | reverse complement strand
ACATACCGGCCGAATCGAACGACATCGTGCGGCCGCTGAGCGGGAGGTGGGCCGGCACCTTCACCGCGTTCATGAACGTCTCGGTGCGTGTCCCGGTCTTGACCTTGCCGCCCTCGGTGGCGACCTCGTTCGCGTGCGACGGAATCACCGCCACCGGCTTCACCAGGTTGTTGATCACGTGCGCGGCCTCGGATGGCCCGGTGGTGAAGGTGTCGCCGATGTTGATCACGGCGAGCTTGGCGCCGTAGTACTGCCGCACCACCAGATCCTGCTCGGCGGTGATGCCGGTATCGCCGGAGAGGTAGACGACCAGACCGTTGGAGAACGTGAGCACGTAGCCGGTGGGCGGGCCCACGTAGGCATTGATGCCCATGGCCTTCATGGACTCGGCCAGCGGGCCGCCGAGGAACGCGGGCGACAGGCCGTTGCTGTGCACGGCGGGGACGGTGGTGATCTTCACGCCGCCAACGGATTTGCTCGCGCCGAAGCGCACGAGGACGGAGTTCTTCGGATCGCCGCCGGCGGTTTTGAGCTTGTTGGCGAAGAACGCGGGCATCTCGCTGCCGGTGACGATCTTCGCGCCCTTGGCGAGCGCGATGTTGACCGTATTCGAGTTCGGCACGGCCGAGGCAGAGATGTCGGGCATGCCGCAGCCGCCGGCATTGGGTTCGGGGAGGTGGCGGTCGCCGATGTGGTCGCCGTGCACGTGCGAAACGAGCAGGGCGTCGATCTTGCCCAGACGCGGGTCCTGCGCGCCGGCGACGGTGCGACCCGCGTCATAGAGAATGCGGGTGCCGTCCGGATCTTCGAAGATCATGGCGCGGTCCAACTGGCAGAACTCGCCGTCCTGTCCGCCGAGGGGGGTGATCTTGACGACGTCGGCCGCAAGGGCGACGCCGGAGGTCAGCAGCAGGGCGGCAAGCGCGCCCGAGGCACGGGAAAGCGTCATGGCAGGGTCTCCGGGGCTGGTTCGGTCAGGGTCTGCAGCGCGGGATACGGCTCCGCGCCTGTCCGACCGATCCTAGGCGGCGCTGGCAGGACTGTCCATCCGGCCGGTCAGCTCAAAGGGGCATTTACCCCGGTTCGGGTTCCGGAGGCCACCGGAACCCGATTGCGCCATGAGCCTCGAGTGCGCCGGCCAGGGACAGCAGGCCGGACTCGGCCCCGAAGGCGCCCACGAGCTGCACGCCCGTCGGCAGCACCCCGGCCGGGCCCGCAAACCAGGGCACCGTGAGCGCGGGATGACCGATGGCGTTGACCCAGCCGCTGTAGACGGCCGATCCCCGGGGCCCGACCTCCCGGCCGTCGATGTGCGTGGGCCAGCGTTCGTCCACCGGCCAGGGCGGAGCCGCGCAGCTCGGCGTGACGATCACGTCGATCTCCTCGAATGCGAGCGCCGCGGCATTGCGCGCCGCCTCCACCAGGGTGAGGATTTCCCAGAGCGCGCTTCCGTCGCCTGCCGTGTCCGCGAGCGCGTCGAAGCGCCCGGAGACGCGTCCCGCCCATTGCGGCTCGTGACGCCTCAGCGTGGCCAGGCCGATGGCGCCGATCCCGGGCCAGCGCTCATTGAGTTCTTCGACGGGCACCGGGAGCGGACCCGTGTCGACCTGATGCCCGAGCGCACGCAGCGCACCGACCACCTCGGAGAGTGCCGTCAGCATGGCAGGATCGACCGGCGCCTCGCCGATGCGGGGGACGGCCAGGATGCGCAACGCCCTGGGTGAGGGACCATTGAGCGCCCGCCGCGCATCCGGCGGACGCAGCCGCAGTGAGCGGTGGTCGCGCGCGTCCTGGCGGGCCAGTGCGTCCAGCACCAGGGCCACGTCGCCCAGACTTCGCGCCACGGGGCCCACCACCTCCATGTCGAGCAGCAGCGGCGGCAGGCCGCCGCCTCGCGGAATGCGCCCGATGCTCGGCTTCAGCCCGTACAGGCCGGTGTAGGCGGCGGGACGGCGGATCGAGCCTCCCCCGTCGGTGCAGAGCGCGAGCGGTGCCATACCGGCAGCCACGGCCGCGACGCTCCCGCCGCTCGAGCCGCCCGGCGTGAGCCGCGGATCCCAGGGGTTGCGGGTCACGCCGAACAGCGGGTTGTCGGTGACCGCCTCGAGCGTGAACTCGGGAACGTTGGTCTTGCCCAGTGGGATCGCGCCGGCAGCGCGCAGCAGCGCGACGGGGATCTCGTCGTCGCTCCACCGACGCGCCTCGAACAGGGCGCTGCCCCAGGTCGTGGGCATGTCCGCCGTGACCAGGTTGTCCTTCACGAGCACCGGGATACCGTCCAGCGGCCCGAGGCTGCGCCCCGACCGGTGACGGACGTCACTGGCGCGTGCGAGCTCCGTGACTCTCGGATTGACCGCGACGACCGCGTTCAGTGTCGGATTGCGGGCGTCTATTCGCGCCAGGCAGGCGTCGACGATCTCCACGGCGCTGATCTCGCCCGCGTGCAGCCCCGCCGACAGCGCACCGGCGTCGAGCGTCCATGCTTCGCCTGTTCTCGTCATCGTCCTCGCCGGGAGTCGGTCGGGTTGCCCGTATCAGGTCCCGACGGGTCCGCCGCCTGGCAGCAGGCTGGGCAGATCGCAACGGAGGAAGCGCCCGTGGCCGGCCCGTCCCGTGAATTTCTCCCCGTCCCAGACCACCTCGCCGCGTGAAAGGGTCATGCCCGGCCACGCACGCAGCGTGCGGCCCTCGTAAGGGGTGTAGTCGACGGCGTGGTGGAGGCGTGCGTTCTCGATCGTGACGGCACGCTCGTCCCAGATGACGAGATCGGCGTCCGAGCCGACGGCGATGGTGCCCTTGCGCGGATAGAGGCCGTAGAGCCGGGCCGCGTGCGTGGCCGTGAGCGCCACGAAGCGATTGACACTGATGCGGCCTTCGAGGACTCCTTCCGAATACAACAGCGGCATACGGGTCTCGAGACCGGGGATGCCGTTCGGGATCCGGTCGAAGCTGACCTCTTCGCCCTCCGGGCGCTTGCCGGCCGGGTCGTCGTAGTTGAACGGTGCGTGATCGGAGGACAGCACGGTGAAGAGATCGTCGCGCAGTCCGTCCCAGATCACCTGCTGGTTCGCGCGATCGCGAGGGGGCGGACTGCACACACAGCGCGCGCCCTGGTAGTCGTCGTCGATGCCGAGATCCTCGGCGCTCAGGAAGAGGTATTGCGGACAGGTCTCCGCCAGGATCGGCAATCCGCGACCCCGGGCCCAGCGGATCTGTTCCACGGCTTCCCGTCCCGAAACGTGCACGATGAGAATCGGTACGTCCACCAGCTCGGACAGGGCGATCGCGCGGTGGGTGGCTTCACGCTCGACGAGCATCGGGCGTGAGGCCGCGTGGTACCGCGGTGCCCGCTTGCCGGCGGCGAGCAGGCGCTCCGTGAGCCAGCCGATGCAGTCGGCGTTCTCGGCGTGCACCATCGTCATCGCGCCGTGTTCACGCGCCACGCTGAGCACGTCCAGCACCTGACGATCGTCGAGCTTGAGATCGTCGTAGGTCATGTAGATCTTGAAGGAGGTGTAGCCCTCGGAGATCAGCGCCGGCAGTTCCTCCTGCGCCACTGACGGCGCGGGATCGCTGACGATCAGATGGAACGCGTAGTCGATCGCGGCCTTGTTGCCGGCCCGACGGTGATAGTCGTCCACGGCCTCGCGCAGGCTCTGTCCCTTCGCCTGTGCGGCAAACGGAATGACGGTCGTCGTGCCGCCGCAGGCCGCGCTGCGGGTGCCTGACTCGAAGTCGTCGGCCATCCGCGCCGGAGGCGGCATCGGCTGGTCGAGATGGCAGTGGCTGTCGATGCCACCCGGCGTCACGGTGCGGCCCGCGGCGTCGATTTCGCGCGCGCCCGCGGGAAGGCCTTCGCCCAACAGCACGATGCGGCCGTCCCGCACCCCGATGTCGGCGTCGAAGACGTCGCCGGCGGTCGCGATGCGTGCGTTTCGTACGACGAGGTCAAGATCCATTGCGTTCATCCTCGAGTCTGTGTTGTCCGTGGTGCACCGGCGCCCCCTTTCACGTCAACGCGCCACGCACCACACTAGCCGGATTCGAACATGGTTTGCGGCAGCCACGTGGCCAGGCCCGGAAACGCGATGAGCAGGAGCGCGAACGCCACCATGATCAGCACGAACGGAAGCGCGCCCCGGATCACGTCCA
>JAUIAI010000419.1 GCA_030425615.1 Gammaproteobacteria bacterium | reverse complement strand
GGTCAGCCTCGCGCGGCGGCTGGCGGAAGTCCTGGACAGCCGGATCGAGTACGACGGCCAGTCCGTGAGCCCGGGCGCCCGCATCGGCGTGGCGCTGTACCCGGATCACGGTATCGATGCCGGCGCGCTGCTTTACTCGGCCGACATAGCGGCCACCAATGCCCGCAACGAGATCTCGCACGTCGCTGTCTTCGACCAGTCCTTCGAGCGCGATCGCGAACGGCAGCTCGGCATGCTCAACGAGCTTCGGCGCGCGCTGGACAACGACGAGCTGTACATCGCGCTTCTGCCGAAGATCGGCCTTCGCAAGGACGGCGAACTCATGGCCGAGGCGCTGATGCGCTGGGAGCATCCGGAGCGCGGCGCGCTCAATCCGGGCGAGTTCATTCCGTTCGCGGAAAAGACCGGCTTCATCACGCAGCTCACGAACTGGATGGTGAGCGCCGCGCTGCGCATGGCCGCGCAGTGGCAGTCCAGCGGCGAGCCGCTGAACATCTCCGTGAACGTGTCGCCGCGCGACATCGGCAGTCCGGACTTCGCCACCCATGTCGTGGGTCAGCTTCGTGCGAACAATCTTCGCGGCAACGTGCTGACTCTGGAAGTGAACGAGTCTGCGGTGCTGGACGCCACGCCGATCGTTCGTCAGAACCTCGAGGTGCTGTCACGCCTCGGCGTGAAGATCGCGATCGACGATTTCGGGTCGGGTTTCGCATCCATCGACCAGCTCCGTGCGCTGCCGCTGTCCTACATCATGATCGACCGCCAGTTCGTGGGTCGGATGGTCGAGGACCAGGCCAGCCGCATCATCATCCAGGCGGCGATCGATCTCGGTCATCTGCTCGGTCTCGAGGTCGTCGGCGAAGGGGTCGAGAGCGAAAGCCAGCTCGAGATGCTGCGTGAAATGGGCTGTGACCAGGCCCAAGGGTTCTACGTCAGCAAGCCGTTGACCGACAAGCAGTACAGGCGTTGGGTGAGCGAAAGCGTCGGCGCCTACGCAGTCTCCAGAGTCGGTGCCGCCGCGAAGGGCGCCGGTGTCGGCCCGATCGAGCCGGCCGGTGTCCTGATGGCCGCCCTGGGCGGCGACGAGACGCTCGAGGGACTGACCGCCGGGCTCGGTTCGGACGATTCGGACACCCCGGTCGATGCGGACCTGCTCAGCTTCGAGCCGGCGGCCGGCCTGGAGGCGGATGCGTCCGGCACGGAGACGCTGACGCTGGAGGCTGTGCCCGAGGACGAGACAGCGACGTCCGAAGACGAGTCCGGCGACAGCGCGGATCCGACCACTGGCGGATTCAGCCTGGTCTCGCACGACGAGCCCGATCGCGCCTGAGCGGCCGGGCACACCCCGCCGGGTGGAGGCGGCCGGAAGGGCCTGCCATTCCCCTGGCTGCGGGGGGTGAATCGCCTCGGCGGTAAGCCTCTGGCAAGATTGCGGATTGCCCCGGATCGGGGTCGCCGTCCTTTCGCCATGCTGATCGTCCTTTCCCCCGCCAAGACCCTCGACTTCGATTCCGCCCCGCTGCTCGACGGTGAGGCCGAACCGGCGCTCGCCTCCGACACCGAGCGGCTCGTCGCGCAGCTGCGCCGCTACAAGCCGGCCCGCCTGGCCGAACTGATGTCCATTTCGGACAAGCTCGCGCAACTCAACGCAGACCGCTATCAGACATTCTCGGCCGAGTACTCGCCGCAGAATGCGCGACCCGCGCTCTTCGCGTTCGCGGGAGACGTCTACGAGGGCCTGCAGGCGCGCACGCTCTCGAAAACGGACGTGCGTTGGTCGCAGGCGCACGTGCGCATGCTCTCCGGGCTGTACGGCGTGCTCCGCCCGCTCGATCTGATGCAGCCCTACCGCCTCGAGATGGGCACGCGCCTGAAGACGCGACGTGGAGCCGATCTCTACGCGTTCTGGGGAAAGCGCATCGCCCACATGCTGCGCGACGACATGGCCGCCATGACCGATCCCACGCTCGTCAACCTGGCGTCCGACGAGTATTCGCGGGCGGTTGACCGAAAGGCACTCGGCCATCCGGTGGTGCAACCGGTCTTCGAAGAGGCGCGACCGAACGGACCCCGGCCATTCGCCGTGGTCAGTTTCATGGCCAAGCGCGCCCGGGGTGCGATGACCCGTTTCGCGATCGACGAGCGAATCGATCGCGCCGAGGATCTGAAGGCGTTCGACCGCGACGGCTACCGCTTCGTGCCCGAGGTCTCGGACGACCGACGGTGGGTCTTCCGCCGCGGCGCGCCGACCGACTGACTCCCGAATGGCCGGCGCCGGTGGGCGGGGCAGCGGGCGTGGGGATTCAGCCGCGAACGATCACCGGCTCGGGGTCGAGCCGTACGCCGAATAGGTTCATGACGTCTGCCTGCACCGCTGCCGTCAGCGCGAGCACGTCACGCGCGCTGGCGTGTCCGCGGTTCACCAGCACCAGCGCGTGCCGTTCGTGCATGGCGGCATCGCCGATGCCGCGTCCCTTCCAGCCGGCCTTTTCGATCAGGTGCGCGGCCGGCAGCTTGACGATGTCCCGGCGACCCGGCACCGGGTAGGTCCGCATGGCGTCGAGCCGCCGGGTCAGCGCGACCGCCTGGGCCCGGCTCACCACGGGATTGCGGAAGAAGCTGCCGGCATTGCCGAGTCTCGCCGGATCGGGAAGCTTTCGCCGACGGATCGCTATCACCGCCTGGGCCACGTCCACGGCTTGCAGGCTGCCGGGCGCCCGGTCGCCGAGTGTCTCGGCGAGATCGGAATAGGTTATACAGGGCACGAAACGGCGCGCGAGCATCAGGCGAACCGCGACGATCAACCATCTCCGGGGCTCGCTCTTGAACCGGCTCTGCCGGTAGCCGAAGGCGCATTCGTCGCGGGTGAGCCAGCGGATCGTGCCATTGCGCCGGTCGAGCACTCGCACGCCCACCAGCCGCTCACAGAGCTCGACCCCGTAGGCACCGATGTTCTGAACGGGTGCCGCGCCCACCGAGCCCGGGATCAGCGCCAGGTTCTCGAGACCGGAGAGGTCTCTGGAAAGCGTCCAGAGCACGCTGTCGTGCCAGTTCTCACCGGCCGCCAGTTCGACGACCGCCGATTCGGCGTCATGGCTGACGACCGCGCGACCGAGAAGTCTGGGCGCGAGCACGGCCGGGATCTCCTCGGCGGCGAGAACGACGTTGCTGCCGCCTCCGAGGATCAGCGCGGACGGATGACGATCGAGGAAGCGCTGCGCGTCGCGCAGCCCGCCGATGTCGTTCAGGGTGTACAGGCGGCCCGCCCGCGCCTTCAGCCGAAGGGTGTTGGCATCCCTCAGTTCGGTATCGACGGCCACGCTGTCCGGGGCCGCGCGGTTCACGATGGCTGGTACGCCAGGCGGACGTATATGGGTGCGTAGGCCTCGGCCTGGGTGATCTCCACGAGCGACTCGCGGGCCAGTTCGAGCATCGCGAGGAACGTGACCACCACGACCGGAACGCCCGCGTCGGTCGAGAAGAGGTCACGGAACTCCGCGAACCGGGTGTCACGCAGGCGGCGCAGGAGCTGGGTCATGTGCTCGCGCACCGAAAGGGCCTCGCGCGTGATGTGATGATGCCGGACCAGCCGCGCGCGCCGCAGGATGTCCATCCAGGCGGAGCGCAGATCGTCCGGGTCGACATCCGGCAGGCGCTGTTCGATCGTCTGCGCGATGTGGGCCTGGGCGGGGATGAAATCCCGGCCCACCACCGGCAGCTCTTCGAGGCCTGCCGCCGCGAGCTTGATGCGTTCGTACTCGAGCAGCCGCCGGGCGAGTTCGGCACGGGGATCCTCGACCTCCTCGTCGCTGTCCGCCTTGCGCACCGGCAGCAGCATGCGCGACTTGATGTCGATGAGCAGTGCGGCCATGAGCAGGTATTCCGCGGCGAGTTCCAGATTCTGCCGGCGGATCTCCTCGATGTAACCCAGGTACTGACGGGTGACCTCCGCGACCGGAATGTCCAGGATGTTGAAGTTCTGCTTGCGGATCAGATAGAGCAGGAGATCGAGAGGGCCCTCGAAGGTCTCGAGGATGACCTCCAGGGCGTCCGGGGGAATGTAGAGGTCGCGTGGGAGTTGCAGGACCGGCTCACCGTAGAGCCGCGCATACACCTTGAGTTCGAGTTGCTCGGCGGGGGTGTCACTCTTTTT
>JAUIAI010000418.1 GCA_030425615.1 Gammaproteobacteria bacterium | reverse complement strand
GCCCCGCATCTCCGACTGCAACCATTGAACCGTGAGCATCGTTTCCTCCGATCGATCGCGAGGCCGGGGCCTTGCGTGCCGAGGCGTCGGGGACGTTCCCCGGCGCCGCTCGTTCCCCCGAATAGGGTGACAATACCCCAGTCCGAAAAACCCCGCCCGTCGCAAGCGAACCGCGAGGCGGCGAACCGGGCCGCGCAGACCGGCCCCGAACCCTGGAGACCCCCGTGAAGCACCCCCTCGAAGGCATCACCGTACTGGATCTGTCGCACGCGCTGGCCGGCCCCCACTGCTCGACCCTGCTGGCCGACTTCGGGGCCGACGTCATCAAGCTCGAGCCGCGCAGCGGCGACATCGCCCGCGCCTGGGGTGCGCCGTTGCCTGGTGGCGAGACCTCGTACTTCGTGGGCCTTCACCGCAACAAGCGCGGCATCAGCATCGACCTGAAGCAGCCCGAGGGCAAGGCCCTGCTGCGCCGCCTGCTCGGCAAAGCCGACGTGCTCCTGGAGAATTTCCGCCCCGGTGCGCTGCGGCGACTGGGCTTTGGCTACGACGACATCAAGGAGGAGTTCCCCGGTCTGGTCTACTGCTCGATCTCGGGATTCGGCCAGGACGGTCCCTATACCGGGCGCGCGGCGCTGGACCTGATCCTGCAGGCCGAGAGCGGCATGATCAGTGTCACCGGCGAAGCCGGCAGCCATGGCGCGCGATGCGGTGTCTCGGTGGCCGATCTCACGGCCGGCATGTACGCCGCGCTCGGCATCGTGATGGCCCTTCGGGCCCGCGATCACACGGGCCGCGGCCAGTTCGTGGACATCTCGATGCTCGAAGGCCAGATGTCGCTGCTCGGCGTGAACATCAGCTCGTTCCTCGCCGACGGCGAGATTCCCAGGCCGATGGGTACGGCCTACAAGGCCCTGCTGCCTTACCAGACCTACCGGACGGCCACGCGCGATCTGGCGCTGGCGGTCGGCAGTGAGAAGCTGTGGAAGATCTTCTGCCCGCTGATCGGACACCCCGAACTCACCGACGATCCCCGCTTCAGGACGAACCTGGAGCGCACCCGCAACCGTGAGGCACTCAACGAAATCCTGCAGGCGGCCTTCCTGACGCGAAGCTACGAAGACTGGGAGGCGCTGTTGCTCGAAGCCGGCGTGCCGGTCGGTTCGGTCAACGACATGGGCGAACTGATCGAACATCCCCAGGTGGCCGCTCGCGGGGCGATCGTCGATATGACCCACCCCCGCGCGGGTCCGGTGAGAATGGTGAACGTGCCGTTCCGCATGTCCGAGACGCCAGGAGCGGTACGGACCCCCGCTCCGGGCCTGGGTGAGCACACCGCCCAGACGCTGCGCGAGATGCTGGGGTTGAGCGACGAGGAGATCGCCTCGCTCGCCGCCAGCGGCACCATCTACCTGGGGAACGACGAAGCCGGCGCCTGACGCTTCAACGGCCGGGCGCGCGCCCCGCGAGAGGCCGGCCCCGGGCGTTGCCGCGACGCCCTGCCGCGGCCCCGGTCAGTCGTGCGCGGCCCCCGGTCAGTCGTGCGCGGGCGCGTCGGTCAGCGTTGCGGCCAGCGACACCAGCGCGTGGTCGCTGTCGGGCGGACCCAGCAGCGACACACCGATCGGCGCGCCGTCGCAGCGCGCCAGCGGCAGCGTCAGCTGGGGGAACCCCGCCAGGCTCGCCACCGCCGTCAACGCGATCACCCGCCAGCGATAGGTGTCCAGACGCATCGGGTCGGATTCGCTGCGCAACGGGGAGGGCGCCGGCACCGTCGGCATGACCAGCACCCGACCGCCGGCCAGCAGGTCGTGCAGATGGGCCGTGAACCGTTCGCGAAACGCGCGGGCCGAGGCGAGCGCGGCGGCATCGAGGTCGCGCCCGTAAAAATGCCGTTCCGCCACGCCGGCTCCCATGGGGATCTCGTGGCGTTCGATCAGTGGTCCGTTCGTCTGCCAGGCCTCGTAGCACTGCACGTCGCGAAACGCGTCCGTCACGGACTTGAAGCCCTGCGGGGCGAGGCGCACGGACTCGATCGGACTGCCGCCGGCACGGAAACGCGCGAGGACGTCGTCGAGCACGGGCCGGTATGCGTCGCCGGTGCGCGGCTCGCACAGTTCCCAGGCATCCATCGGCACGCCTACCGGCAGCGCGTCGGGCAGTTCGATTCCGGGCTCCGGGTCGAGCACCCGCTGGACGCGCGCGAACGTGGCCAGGTCGCGGGTGAAGAAGCCGCAGGTGTCCAACCCCGGCGCGAGATCGTGACAGCCGGCCAGCGACACGCGGCCGTGGGTCGGCCGCATGCCGAACAGCCCGCAGTGGCTGGCGGGCACCCTGACCGATCCGCCCGTATCGGTCCCCAGCGCGACATCGCAGAAGCCGTGGCTCACGGCGGACACTGATCCCGAAGACGATCCGCCCGTGTAGCGCGCCGGCGCCGCGCCGTTGCGCGGCGTGCTGAAGTGCGGGTTGCTGCCGATCACCGAGAACGCGAACTCCTCGGTATGACACTTGCCGACGAAACGCGCGCCGGCGGTGAGCAGGCGCTCGACGGCAACCGCGTGCCGGGTCTTGATTCCGGACAGCGCCAGCATGATGGGATTGCCGCAGCCGGTCGGGTAACCGGCGACATCGAACAGATCCTTGACGCCGAAGGTGAGCCCGCTCAGCGGGCCGTCGGGCGCGTGTTCAACCGCCACCGCGGGGTATGGGACGAACGCATGAGCGGGATCGGATTCGAGCAGCACGGCGTAACCTCCGGTCGGCAAACCGGGGATCATAGCCAAAGCGACCGTTTCAGCCGCGGCCCGGGCTCCGCCGCCCGGCCACGAGCTCCGGCGCTCAGCTGCCGCCGATGTTGTTGATTCCAGGTCCTCCCTGACGCTGCGCGGGGGTGCGCGGCGCCGGGGCGCGCTCTGGCGATCCCGGGTCGATCGGACCGGTCATCGGCGGAGTGGGTCGGCGGATGGGATCCTCCGTGTCCACCCCCGGCGAAACGACCGGCGGAGACGGCCTGGGAGACGGCCTGGGCGCGTCAGGAGGCGCGCCGCCGGGGCGGTCGCCCCGAGGCGGCCTACCCGGTCTGCCGTAGTCCCCCCGGTAGGGATACCCGGGCCGGACGACACCCGGGTGACGATACGGAGGGCGGTACCGGTAGTCGTGGTAATCGTAGTAGTCGTAGCCGTAGAAGGGCGGATCGGCCCATACCGGCGGCGGTAGAACGATGAACGGACCACCGGCAGGCGGCGCCTCGACGGCAGGCGGCCCGGGGTACCCGGGCGAATCCGAATAGACCGTCCCAGGGGGGGGCGCCGCGCACCCGGCCAGCCAGAGCGGGACGACCGACAACGCCGCGAGGCGGGCGAGCGCGCGCGGGGCAGTCACGGCTCGATTTCCCAACGGGCCTCGACCCGGACGGTATAGCTGTTCTCGCCCGCCGACAGCGGCACCTCGCCGCCGGCGTCGTTCGCCATTTCGACCATACGCGTGGCCGCCATCGGTTGCGGCCGCGGCGACGCCTGCGATTCGCGCACCGAAACCACACGCCCCAGCCGCATGCCGAGCGCCCCCACCAGCGTGCGCGCGCGTTCGCGCGCATCGCGCATCGCCTCCGCCCTGGCCTGGGCCAGCGCCTCGGAGGGATCATCGTTCACGAACCGCACGTCACCGCCGCGATTCACGCCCAGGGTGATGGCCTCGTCGAGCAGCATGCCGACCTTACCGAGATCCCGCACACGGACCGTCAGGGTGTTGCGGGCCTCGTAGCCGACGACGCGCGGGGTCCTCGGACCGCCCTTCTCGTCGGGATACTCGATGCGCGGCTGGATCGAGAAGTCCTGGGTCTGGAGATCGCGATCCTCCACGCCGGCTTCGCGCAGTCTCCGCGTCACCGCCGACATCGCCTCGTTGGCCGCGCTCACCGCGTCGCGCGCCGTTTCAGCCTCCCGAGACACGGCCAGCGACAGAATGGCCGTGTCGGGCGCACGCCGGAAAGTGCCGACCCCGACGACGTGTACTTCGGCCGCAGCGGGTTCCGGGGCCGGCTTTGGCGGCCCGGCCCGGGCGGACGTCGATCCGACGAGACTCCATGCCAGGACAGCGCCGAGGAAACAGGCCCCGGTCAACACCGATCTGAACTGCATAAGCCGCATCGAAAACAC
>JAUIAI010000417.1 GCA_030425615.1 Gammaproteobacteria bacterium | reverse complement strand
CCGGCGACGGGCGCCCGCGACGCAATGTGCTGATGATCGTCGTCGATCAGTGGCGTGGTGACTGCCTGCGCGCGCTGGGTCATCCGGTGGTGCGCACGCCGAACATCGACGCGATCGCCGCCGAAGGCGTGACGTTCGCACGGCACTACACGCAGGCCGTGCCCTGCGCGCCGGGTCGTGCCAGCCTGCTCACGGGCCAGTACATGATGAACCACCGTGCCGTCCAGAACACGATACCGCTGGACGCCCGTCACCCCACGCTGCCCTACGAGGTTCGCAAGGCGGGCTACACGCCGGCGCTGGTCGGCTACACGACGACCACGCCCGATCCGCGCACCGTGGACCGGAACGACCCGGGGTTCCGCGTACTCGGGGACCTGATGCCGGGCTGGCATCCGGTGGGCTACTGGGGCCTGAAGATGGAGGCCTATTTCGCGTGGGTCGCGCGCCAGGGCTACGCGCTGCCCGACAACCCCTGGGACATTTGGCTGCCGGACGGCTGCGATGACGACGACATCGGTGCCACGAACAAGCCGGCGCGGATCCCCGCCCATCTCTCCGACAGCGTTTGGTTCACCGAGCGGGCGCTGGATTACCTGCACGGTGCGGTGAACAAGCCCTGGTTCCTGCATCTGGGCTACTACCGGCCGCATCCGCCGTTTTCCGTGTCCGCGCCGTATCACGAGATGTTCGACCCCCGGGAATCGCCGCCGCCAGTGCGTGCGGCCAGCGTGAGTGAGGAAGCGAAGCAGCATCCGCTGCTGCGGTTCTACCTCGAATCGATCCAGCGGCGCAGCTTCTTCGAGAACGGCCGCGGGCTGGCTTGCGAGATGAGTCTGGACGAAGTCGCGCAGATGCGCGCCACCTACTATGCGCTGATGGCCGAGGTCGACGATCAGATCGGACGGGTGGTCGAGTTCCTCAAGCGTACCGGGCAGTGGGACGACACGCTGGTCGTTCTGACCAGCGACCACGGCGAGCAGTTGGGCGACCACCATCTGCTCGGGAAGATCGGCTACTTCGACGAGAGCTATCACATTCCGTTGATCATCCGGGATCCGGATCGTTCGGCCGACGCGACCCGCGGGCGCATCGTCGACGCGTTCACCGAGACGATCGACACGATGCCGACCATCCTGGAGTGGATGGACCGCGCCGCGCCACGAAGTTGCGACGGCCGTTCGTTGATGCCCTTCCTGCGTGAACGCGGGCCGGTCGACGGCTGGCGCGACGCGGTGCACTACGAGTTCGATTTCCGCGATCTGTTCTACAGCAAGCCCGAGAGCGCGCTGGGGATTTCGATGGATCAGTGCTCGCTCGCGGTCGTGCAGGATGCCCGCTACAAGTACGTGCATTTCGCAGCCCTGCCGCCGCTGCTGTTCGACCTGCAACGCGATCCCGGTCAGTTTCACGATCTGGCCGGGGACGACGATCACGTCCGCACGGTGCGCGACTACGCGTCGCGCATGCTCGACTGGCGCCTCGCGTACGCCGAACGCACGCTGACCGGGTTCGCGGCGAGCCCGGACGGGCTGGTGGAGCGCGCCGTCACGGCGGTGGCGGGCCGGTGACCGTGCCGGGCGGCGTCACGCCACCTCGAGCATGAACCCGGCGAAGAACGCTGCCAGCGCGCCGGTCGCATCCAGCGGCAGCACGTGCGCCACGTACTGGTCCGGGCGCACGACGATCATGCAGCCGCGCGTCCGGTCGATGCCGCGCATCGCATAGATGTCCTGCCCACTCTTCACGTCGACGCAGAACACCTTCTCGTAGTCGGCCAGGCCGTAGCGGCCCTTGCGCGGCCGCAGGAAGGCCGGCATCTCGCCGTACTCCAGATCCTTGAAGCCCTGCTGGAACACGGCCCGCACGTCGATGACGCCGTCGACGTCTTCGTGCGCGCGCGTGTGGCGCAGCACGGGTGAACGCGGGTCGCTCGCGAGAAAGCTGCACAGCGCGTCGATGGCACCGCCCGGCTGACCGCGATCACCGGCGTCGGCGAACGCGATGATCCGCCAGCGGGCGTCGGCCTCGACCACCTGCCCGAGCTGCATCTGCATGGCGTCGGCCAGGCGCATCACGGGCGCGGAGTGCAACCGGCGGCCGATGATCTGGCCGGAGGCCAGTGCCTGGTACGCGGGCTCGCCTACGATCGCCGAGGGCGCGTACTGCACGGCCAGCCCGCCCGTGAATTCCAGGTTCTCGATGAACTGCTTCTGGAAGCGCGGCATGCCAGAACCGTCGAGCTCCGACTCGCCGGGCGGCGCGCTCATGATGCGGGCCCACTCGTGGTCCGTGTCCACCAGGCGCTTGGCCTCGGCCCAGCGCTCGGCTGAATAGGTGTGCAGCAGGCTTGGCGCCGAACGGCCCTTGAACACCTGGACGAGCTTCCAGCCCAGGTTGAAGGTGTCACCCATGGACACGTTCATGCCCTGCCCGGCCTTGGGGCTGTGCGTGTGGCACGCGTCGCCAGCGGTGAACACGCGCGGCGTGCGCGTGGCGGTCTCGCCGGTGGGTACGTCGTCGAACTTGTTGGTCATGCGGTGGCCGATCTCGTAGATCGACCACCAGACCACTTCCTTCACGTCCAGCGTGTACGGCCGCAGGATGCGGTTGGCCGCGGCCACCATGTGATCGATGGTGAGATTGCGGTTGGCCACCCGCTCGTCCGGGTTCAGCTTGTCCAGTTCCACGTACAGGCGGAACAGGTAGCCGCCCTCGCGCGGCAGCACCAGCATGTTGCCTTCCTTCGCCGACTGGATCAGGCATTTCATGCGGATGTCGGGGAAGTCGGTGTTGGCCAGGATGTCCATCACCCCCCAGGCCTGGTGCGCGGCGTCGCCGATCAGTTCGCCACCGATGGCGGTGCGCACCGCGCTGCGCGCGCCGTCGCAGCCGACCACGTAGTTGGCCCGCACCTTGACCGTCTCGCCCCGGCGTTCGGCGTCCGTGCGCTCGAGCACCACGGTGACCGGGTGATCGTCGGTGGTGGTGTCGATGGTGAGATCGCGCACCTGCAGCGAGTAGTCGGGCTGCAGTCGCGACGGCGAATGACGCATGACGTCCAGATACAGCTCGTGTACGCGTGCCTGGTTCATCAGCGTGTGCGGCATCTCGGACTGGTCGTCGGCCACGTCCTGCACCTGGCCAATGCGCTTGATGTGCCCGGGCGCGTCCGGGTCCGGAACCCAGAACGTGGTCTCGTTGACCCAGTAGGCCTCTTCCTTGACCTTCTCGCCGAAGCCGAACGCCTGGAACATCTCCATGGAGCGTACGTTGATGCCGTCCGCCTGGCCCTTGTCGATGGGCCCGGGTTTGGCCTCCACGATGCGGGTGTTGATCTCCGGGAAGCGCGAGAGCTGGGCGGCCAGGGTGAGTCCGGCCGGCCCGCAGCCCACGATCAGCACGTCCACCTTCTCGGGAAGCGGTTGCGCATTGGCCGCGGCGCGTTCGGGGTGCGCATCCTGGATGCGCGGATCGCCCGCGCGGAATCCGTTCAGGTAGTACTGCATGGCTTCTCCAAGAAAGCGGATGCCACGCCGCAAGAAGGGCGACTGGTCAGCCGGCTCAATTAGTAACTATACTTACTAATTAGAATTGTACTGAGGTTTCGCGCGTATGGACAGTCTCTCGATGCCCGGCCATCTGATCCGCCGTCTGCATCAGAAATCCACCCAGGCCTTCATGCGCGGCATGCAGGAGGCCGGGTTCGATCTCACCCAGGTGCAGTTCGCGGCCATGGACGCCATTCGCGCGTACCCGGGGGTGGATCAGGCCGGCGTGGCAACGCTCATCGGCTACGATCGCGCCACGATCGGCGGGGTCATCGACCGGCTGGAGCAAAAGGGGCTCATCCGGCGCGAGGTGAGCCGGCACGACCGGCGTGCACGCGAAGTGACCTTGACGCGCGAGGGCCGGCGGGTGCTGGATGCCGTCCTGCCGGTGGTGAGGGCGCTGCAGGTCGACATCCTCGATGCGTTGGACGACCCGGAGCGGGCGGCATTCCACGCGCTGGCGGCGAAGGCCATCGGACTGGCGCCGGCCGCGTGAAGCGCCCGGCAGACCGCGGGAGCGGCCGGATTCAGGTCAACGCTTCGTGGAGCTCGATGAACGAGTCGACCTCGATGTCGTAGGTGCCCCTCGGGGGCAGGGTCGGCCGCGCGGCGGGG
>JAUIAI010000416.1 GCA_030425615.1 Gammaproteobacteria bacterium | reverse complement strand
GCCCGCCGAGCGAGGCGCCGGCGCGGCCCTGTCCGTGCTCGGTTACCGGCTCGCGATGATCGTCTCCGGCGGCCTGGCGCTGATCCTGGCCGACACCGTGCTCGGCTGGCCGGATACGTTCCGCCTCATGGGGGTGCTGATGATCGGCCTGTCCCTCATCAGTCTGATGGCACCCGGCCTCGGTGCCAGACCGCAGCCTACGGCCGGGGCCGCCCGCGAGATCGGCGGGTTCCTCGCGATGGTCGGCGCCGGACTGCTGGTGTTCGGTGCGACCCGCCTGCTGCCGCTCGAGGCGCTCGAGGGGTCGCGGTTCCTGTCCCTGGCGGCAGACACCCTGTCGATGCTGGCGGCCAGTGCGGCGGCGCTCTGGGCGGCCAGGGCGGCGGGCTTCCCGTCGTTCGTGGAGCCATGGGATGCCTTCTTCTCCCGCCGTCATGCGCTTGCGCTGCTGGCGCTCATCGTGCTGTACAAGCTGGGCGATGCCTTCGCCGGCAGTCTGTCGACCACGTTCCTGATCCGGGGCGCGGGATTTTCGCCGGCCGAAGTCGGTACCGTGAACAAACTGCTCGGACTGGCCGCGACCATCGTCGGTGCGCTGGTCGGTGGCGCCTGGCTCGCCCGGCGGGATCTGTATCACGCGCTGATGGTCTTCGGGCTGTTGCAGGCGGTGTCCAATTTCGGCTACTGGCTGATCGCGGTCCTGCCCAAGAGCATGCCCCTGATGGCGAGCGCCGTGTTCGTGGAGAACATCTGCGGTGGCATGGGTACGGCGGCGTTCGTCGCGTTCCTGATGGCGCTGACGGATGCGCGGTTCTCGGCCGCGCAGTACGCGCTGCTGTCGGCGCTGGCGGCGGTGGGACGCATCTACGTGGGCCCCGCGTCCGGGGTCATGGTCGCCGCCTTCGGCTGGCCGGTCTTCTTCGCGGTCACGGTGCTGACGGCATTGCCGGGGCTGCTTCTGCTGTACTGGCTTCGCCACACCGTGCGGGCACTGGACCCGCGCGCCGAGCCTGGCGCCACCGGGGCAGGCGGGGCGGGGGGTGAGGTCGCCGCGGCAGATCGCTGAGGCGGCCGGATCGGCGGACTCCCCAGTAAGATAGCGAATCCCGGTTGGCACGTGCCGCGGCCGTCCCGGCCCGGCGCATGACGCGAGCGAGCCGTCCGTTTCTGTTCCGTCCCGGCCCCGCGCATGACGCGTGTGAGCCGTCCGTTTCTGTTCCGCCCCGTGCGAGCCGGCCCCCGGACCGCTCGGCGACCGGTTACCGACCCCGGAGACCCATCATGACCGAAGCCTTCATCTGCGACGCAGTCCGCACCCCCATCGGTCGCTACGGCGGCGCACTGTCGGCCGTTCGCACCGACGATCTCGGCGCCATCCCCATCCGGGCGCTCATCGAACGCAATCTCGGTCTCGACCCTGCCGCGATCGAGGAAGTGCTGTTCGGTTGCGCCAATCAGGCCGGGGAAGACAACCGCAATGTGGCGCGGATGTCCGCGCTCCTGGGAGGGCTGCCGGATTCCGTTGCCGGGGCCACGATCAACCGCCTGTGCGGCTCCGGCATGGACGCCGTGGGCACGGCCGCGCGCGCCATCCGCTGCGGCGAGCTCGAACTGGCGATCGCGGGCGGGGTCGAGAGCATGTCGCGGGCCCCGTTCGTCATGCCCAAGGCCGCGACGGCCTTCTCCCGGGCGAACGCCGTATACGACACCACCATCGGCTGGCGCTTCGTGAATCCCCTGATGAAATCGCAGTTCGGCATCGACTCGATGCCCGAGACCGCCGAGAACGTGGCCGACGACTTCAAGGTCTCACGGGCCGACCAGGACGCCTTCGCGTTGCGCAGCCAGCAGCGCGCGGCCGCAGCCCAGGCGTCTGGCTTCTTCGCCCGGGAGATCGTTCCCGTTTCCATCGCGCAACGCAAGGGCGACCCGGTCATCGTCGACACCGACGAGCACCCGCGCGAGACAACGCTCGAGTCGCTCGGCCGGCTCAAGGGGGTGGTCAGACCGGACGGCAGCGTCACGGCCGGCAATGCCTCGGGTGTCAACGACGGTGCCGCGGCGATCATCATCGCCTCCGAGGCGGCGGCCAGGCGGTTCGGACTGACTCCGAGAGCAAGGATCGTCGGCATGGCCACGGCCGGCGTGCCGCCGCGCATCATGGGCATCGGCCCCGCACCGGCCACGAAGCGTCTGCTCGAGCGCACCGGCGTGTCGCTGTCGAGCATCGACGTCATCGAGTTGAACGAGGCCTTCGCCGCCCAGGGTCTGGCGGTGATGCGCGAGCTGGGGTTGCCGGACGATGCCCCGTTCGTCAACCCGAACGGCGGCGCGATCGCGCTGGGACATCCGCTCGGGATGTCCGGCGCGCGTCTGGTGCTCACGGCCGTGAGCCAGCTCGAGGTGTCGGGCGGCAAACGCGCCGTGGCCACGATGTGCATCGGCGTCGGTCAGGGCATCGCCACGCTGATCGAGCGCGTCTGAACGTGGATCTGGCGATCGTCGGGGGCGGGCTGGCCGGGGCATCGGCCGCCGTGCAGGCGGCCCGCATGGCGCGCCGGCCGCTGCGCATCGCGGTCTTCGAGCCGGCCTCCGAGCTCGGTCGCGGCCTCGCCTATCGCACGGCCGATCCCGATCACCGGATCAACGCCCACATGGTCTTTCACGCGATCGATCCGGCGGACATCGGGCAGGCCATGACCTGGGCGCGCGAGGACGGCGTGGTCGAACGCGACCCCGAGGCCGTGTCTCCGTTCGGTCTGTTCCCGCGGCGCGCCGATTTCGGTCGCTATCTGCAAGAGTCCGTGCAGGCGCACATGCGCGAGAACCCCAGCGGTTCGGAAATCTGCCATCTGCGCGAGCGGGTCGTGGACCTGCAGGAACGGCCCGGGGGCATCCGGGTGCGCACCGGCGCGGGCGCGGAACTCGACGCGCGCGCCGCGATCGTCGCCATCGGCAATCCGCCCCCCAGGGTTCCGGCCGTCCTCGCCCCTCTGGCCGGGCACCCGGCGCTGGTGCTCGACCCGTTCGCACAGAACGCGCTGGCGGCAGTGGATCCTGCCGCACCCGTGTTGGTGATGGGTTCCAGCCTGACTGCGGCGGACATGCTGGCCACGCTGCTGCGCCGCGGGCACAAGGGGCCGCTGCTCGCGTTCTCGCGGCACGGTCTGAGGCCGCGCCCGCAGCGCCCGCCCGATCCCGGCGTGGTCATCGACGACCTGCCGGCCGACTGGCTCGCCACCCACCTGGGCCGTTCGTTGCCCGATTTCCTGGAGACCCCCCGGGGAACGCCGATCACGGTCCGCTTCCTGACCCGTGCGCTGCGTACCCGCATTCGCGAACTCGCCGCGCAGGGCCAGCCCTGGCAGCTCGCCTTCGACGATCTCCGTGATGCGGTGTGGCGCATCTGGCCGCGCATGGCCGTCGCGGAGAAGCGCCGGTTCCTCGCGAAACTCAGAGGGTTCTACGACGTCCACCGGTTCCGGATTCCGCCGCAGACGCAGGCAGTCCTGGACGCGGCGGAGGCGGCCGGCCGGCTGCGCTTCGCCCGTCATGCACTGGAGTCCGTGCAGGCGGCGCGCGACGGGGGCCTGCGGGTCCGGCTCGGCGGCCACGACGGACCCGTCGAACTCGAGGCGGGGGCACTCCTGAACTGCACCGGTCTGGATCTCGCCGCGCCGCCGTCGCCCGACGGGCTGGCGGCCCGGATGCTCGCCGACGGTCGTCTGCAGCCGCATCCCTGCGGGATCGGCTATCGTTTCGACGACGAGTGCCGCCCGCTCGGCGCGAACGGCGATGCGCCGGAAGTCATCCGCTTCGTCGGTCCGGTCACGGCCGGGCACTTCGGCGATCCGCTCGGCGGCGTCTTCATCGAAATGCAGATCCGGCGCATGCTGCCGGACCTGCTCGGGCGTCTCGGCGCCTGACGGCCACCGGGCCGCGAAACCCATCATCCACGACACGACAGGAGGAGACACCATGACCGATCAGACCATCTTCGACGAGATCACCCGTCTCGACGAGGCCCGCCAGCAGGCCACGCTGTCCAAGGACATCGATTCCGTTGCCGGCATCATCGGCGCTGACCAAGCTCCGGCCACAAGACCGCCAACGGCTGCTGCGATCGCCTGATGGGATGCCAAAACACGCATCGATTTGGCTCATTG
>JAUIAI010000415.1 GCA_030425615.1 Gammaproteobacteria bacterium | reverse complement strand
CGACCGTGCTGGTGAACCTGATCGCCACGGTGCTGAAGTTCGGTGACCGAACTCACCTGGGCACCACCCACCTGGCCACCAGCCTCGTGGCCGTGTTCCAGTTGTTCGCCGCCTCTCTCGTCTGGGTCTGGCACGTACACCTGAACGGCCAGGTGATGGACGGTGAGATCATGGCCACGATCGTTTCGCTCTCGGGCGGCGCGCTCGTGGCCAACCTGATCTCGGTCACGCTGATGATCGGCGAAACGCTGCGCCAGGGGCGCTGACGGCGGGCCCGGTGCACGCGTTCCTCTCCCCAGGACCCTGGCCGCGACATCAGCCGCCAACCGGTAGACGCTCGTGAACGACGTTCTGCTGCTGATGCTCCGGCGGCTGCGGGCGCCGATGCTCGCACTGATCGTCGTCTACGGGATCTCGGTGGGCGGACTCACCCTGATGCCCGGGCAGTTGCCCGACGGCACGCCGTCGAACCTGAGCGTATTCCACGCGTTCTACATCATGAGCTACACCGCGACCACGATCGGTTTCGGTGAGGTGCCGCACGCGTTCACCGATGCCCAGCGGCTCTGGGTGATCATCTCCATCTACCTGTCCGTGCTCGCGTGGGCTTATGCCGTCGGCTCGGTGTTCGCGCTCATCAACGACACGACCTTTCGCGCAGCCGTGGCGCGCAGCGTCTTCAAGTGGCGGGTGCGCGGCATCGGTGACCCGTTCTTCATCATCTGCGGCGCCGGGCAGAGCGGCACCGCGCTCGCGCTCGCGCTGGACAAGATCGGCTATCGCCTCGTCGTGATCGAGGTCCAGGACGAGCGGTCGGCGCGGCTGGAGTTGCAGGAGTTCGTCCAGCCTCCGCTGGTCCTGACGGGCGACGCACGCCTGCCGGACGTTCTCGAGGATGCCGGTATCCACATGCCCGAATGCGAAGGGCTGATCTCGCTCGTCACGGATGACGGCACGAATCAGGCGATTTCCATCGGTGCCCGGACCCTGAACCAGTCCATGCGGGTGATCACGCGCGCCAAATCGACGGTCGCGCAGGTGAATCTGGCCGCATTCGGCGGTGTACACGTCATCAACCCGTTCGAGACCTTCGCGACGAACGTGGCTCTCGATCTCGCTTCGCCCGAGGTTCTGCGCCTGGAGGAGTGGCTGACCGA
Source organism: Gammaproteobacteria bacterium (assembly GCA_030425615.1). Taxonomy (GTDB): domain Bacteria; phylum Pseudomonadota; class Gammaproteobacteria; order Burkholderiales; family Burkholderiaceae_E; genus JAUIAI01. Next base: position 3,016 of record JAUIAI010000415.1, on the reverse strand, counting down.
CGCGCCCGGCACGGCCTGCCCGGAACGGCTGAACATTCCCACGGGTCCCTGGGTACTCGTGGGTTACGGGCGTTTCGGCCATGCGATCTCGGCCGTACTCGACCGGGCGGGGATCAGCTGGCGGGCCATCGACATCAACCCGCTGGACGAGGAAGAGAAACGCCTGCTCACGGGCGCCAACTCCGAAGAGGCCATCCGGGAGGCCGGCATCGAGCGCGCTGCCGTTCTGGTGGCCGGCACGGACAGCGACGCCGTGAATCTGGGTGTCGTCACGCTGGCCCGGAGGGCCAATCCCGGGCTGTTCGTCGTGATCCGTCAGAACCACGTGGCCGACAGCGTGCTGATCGCGGCAGCCAAGGCGAATCTGCAGTTCGTGCAATCGGCGCTGATGGTTCACGAGTGTCTGCAGATCATCAAGACGCCGCTGCTCGGGCGTTTCATCTCACGTGTCCGGACCGAGGGGGGCGCCATCGCCGCCGAGACCATCGCGCGTATCCAGGCCGAGGTCGGCAACGGGGCGCCACGAGCCTGGGCCTTCATCTGCGACATCATGCAGCCGGGAATGTTCGGGGCATTCTTCCAGGGTCAGGGTGAGCGCCTAACCATCGGACATCTGACCCGGGATCCGGCGGATTCGGACCGGCCGCTCGAGGCGGTTCCGCTGATGCTTGACCGACGCGGAGAGCACACGCTGCTGCCGCCGGCTGACCTGCCGCTCAAGCCGGGAGATCAGGTCCTGTTCGTCGGATCGGACGACGCCATGCGCGTGCAGCAGCGCTTCCTGTCGGAGCCGGGCACCATTCAGTGGGTGCGCACCGGTACGGAGCCCCCGCGAGGCTGGGTGTTCCGCCAGCTGCGCCAGCTCGTGAACTCCCGCTGAGGCGTGGTGGTTACATTTCGTTACAAACCCTGTCGTTTCTTGTGACGCCGATTCGGCTGCAGCGCGTTCAATGTCGGGTGACTCACGGAGACGGAGCCTGACATGAACACGATCGCATCGAGCACGGCCAAGCATCCCGCATCCCGCGGCACCCGCCTTCGCTGGCTGGCGGCCGGGGCCCTGGCGCTGGGAGCGTTTCTCTGGCAGGGGCAGGCGGAGGCCGGCGGCCGTTCGGATCAGATCGCAGGCGCGATCATCGGGGCCGGCTTCGGTGCGGTCATCGGGCAGCACATGGGTGGTCACGACGGCGCCATCGTGGGCGGCGCGATCGGCGCGGCCACCGGTGCGGCGGTGGCCGGGCACGACGGGCGCCGCGTCTACCGCACGCACGGCCCGACTCACCGGGTGCACGGCGGTCACCAGGGGCCGGGGGCGCGCCACCATGGTGGAAACGTGTGGCGGGCGCCGAACCACGGTCCGGCGCGGTCCTACGGGCACTCGTCCTGGGTGGGTACGCTCGCCGCGCCCCAGGTCGTGATCGTCAATCCTCCCCGGGGGTACGTGCACGGCGTGCAGCGGTCGCCGCGGGTGGTCTATCATCCGCGCCGACCGGACGTCCGTGGCCACAGGCACGGTGTCGTGCGCGGGCATCCGGGCCGGGCAGTTCAGCGCGCCTACCGTCAGGGTGTGCGCGACGGTCTTCGTATCTCGCGCGGTCACCGCTACTGATCACGCGTCGCGATGCGGCCTTCGCCCGGCTCAACGGACAGACCGGAGCGACCGCACCGCCATGATTCCCAACGTACTGACGATTGCCGGCGTCGACCCTTCGGGCGGCGCCGGCGTTTTTGCGGATCTGAAGGCCTTCAGCGCGCTGGGGGCCTATGGCTGCGGGGTGGTGACGGCGCTCACCGCCCAGAACACGCGATCCGTGGACGGCGTGTCGCTGGTCGAGCCGTCGTTCGTGACCGCGCAGATGCGCACCCTGTTTGCGGACGTGCACATCGATGCCATCAAGGTCGGCATGCTCGGCGCGGTTCCGCTGATCGAGGCGGTGGCGGACGGGCTGGCGGCCTTCGCTCCCGGTGTTCCGGTCGTGCTCGATCCGGTCATGGTGGCCAAGAGCGGCGACGCGCTGCTTGCCGATGACGCGGTCGAAGCGCTGCGTGAGCGCCTGCTTCCCCTGGCTACCGTCATCACGCCGAACCTGCCCGAGGCTGGCGTGCTGCTCGGTCGCGATGCGCCGACCGACTTCCAGGGCATGCACCGGACGCTGCAAGATCTCTGCGCTCTGATGGGTGCCGACGCGCGAACGGGGCGATGGGTGCTGCTCAAGGGGGGGCATCTGGACGACCGTGCAGACGATCTGCTCGGCAACGGCACGGAGATCATCGAACTCCCCGGCGAAAGGGTCCCTACCCGTAACACCCACGGGACCGGATGTTCGTTGTCCGCGGCCATTGCTGCACTGCTGCCACGCGGCGGCGGGTTGCCGGCGGCGGTGCGCGAAGCCAAGGCGTGGCTGACCGACGCGATCGCCCATGCGGACGAACTGTCGGTCGGATCCGGTCACGGGCCGGTACATCACTTTCACGGGCTCTGGGCGCGGCCCTGACGCAACAGCCTGCCGGCAGGAGAGGGCCATTCGTCAGACGATCCGTGTCTGACGCGCACCGGCGATTGCCGCGCGGCATTCACGTGGGCACAGTCCTCACGAGGCCCGCAAGGGCGCCATCCCACCGGCTCGGTTTCCTCTCCCATGTTCGAACTGCTCGTGGCCCTGCCCGTTCTGGTCAAGGCCTTCATCCTCGGCATCGTCGAAGGACTCACGGAGTTCCTGCCCATTTCGAGTACCGGTCATCTGATACTGGCCGGCAGCCTGCTCGGTTATCACGATGCCTCTGCGAAGGTCTTCGACGTCGCGATCCAGACCGGTGCGATGTTCGCCGTCATCGTGCACTTCCGGCGCCGGATCGCCGACACGCTCGGCGGGCTCTTCAGTGATCCGACGGCTCAGAAGTTCGCCTTGAACGTGGTGATCGCGTTCATCCCGGCGGCGGTCCTGGGCGTGCTCTTCGCGAGTTCGATCAAGACCTATCTGTTCTATCCCGTACCGGTGGCCATCGCGCTGATCGT
>JAUIAI010000414.1 GCA_030425615.1 Gammaproteobacteria bacterium | reverse complement strand
AACCGCCGGTCTGGGCCGGCGGTCTGTTCGATGAAGTGTTCGTCAGTTCGAATTCAGCTCCAACTCAGCCCGCCGGTGGCAGGAAAGCCGTAAAAGAAAAAGCCGAAAAAGAAAGCCGTGCGCTTCATAGGGACGCAGTGTAAGGGCTGGGCGGGGATCGCGCAAGCCACTCAGGCGGTCCCACCGACGGTGAGCCCCTCGATGCGCAGCGTGGGCTGGCCCACGCCGACGGGCACGCTCTGCCCGTCCTTGCCGCAGACGCCGATGCCTCCGTCCAGCGCCATGTCGTTGCCGATCATGGTGACCTTCTTCATCGCGTCCGGCCCGTTGCCGATGATGGTGGCGCCCTTGACCGGGTACTTGATCTTTCCCTTTTCGACCCAGTACGCCTCCGAGGCCGAGAAAACGAACTTGCCGTTCGTGATGTCGACCTGGCCGCCACCGAAGTTGACCGCATAGAGGCCGCGGTCCAGCGAGCCGATGATCTCGCGCGGATCGTGGTCGCCGCCGAGCATGAAGGTGTTGGTCATGCGCGGCATGGGCAGGTGCGCGAAAGACTCACGGCGACCGTTGCCCGTGGCGGGTACGCGCATCAGTCGGGCGTTCATCGTGTCCTGCATGTAGCCGCGCAGGACGCCGTTCTCGATGAGCACGTTGTGCTGGGTGGGGTTGCCTTCGTCGTCGATGTTCAGCGAGCCACGGCGGTCGGGGATCGTGCCGTCGTCGACCACCGTCACACCGCGCGCGGCGACGCGTTCGCCGACCCGGCCCGAGAAGACCGAGGATCCCTTGCGGTTGAAGTCGCCCTCGAGGCCATGGCCGACGGCTTCGTGCAGCAGCACCCCGGGCCAGCCGGGACCGAGCACCACGGGCAACGTACCGGCCGGCGCCGGACGGCTCTCGAGATTGACCAACCCGGACCGGACGGCCTCGTCCACGTACGCGCGCAGGCGGTCGTCGTCGAAGACCGAGAGATCGAACCGGCCGCCGCCACCGGCGTAACCGCGCTCGCGACGCCCGTCCTGCTCGACGATGACGGTGACCGAGACCCTCACCAGCGGTCGCACGTCGGCCGCGATCAGGCCGTCGCCGCGGACCACGAGAACGATGTCGTGCTCGGCCGCCACGCTGGCCATCACCTGACGTACGCGCGGATCACGCGCGCGCGCCATGTCTTCGATGCGGCTGAGCATCGCGACTTTCTCGGCCGCCTCCATGCCCAGGATGGGATCGGCTCCGTCGTAGAGCGAATGGGCCTGTGCGGGCCGGGTGCGCCGGGCGACCTTGCGGCGCCCGGCACCGCGCGCCGCGATGGTGCGGGTCGCCCGGGCCGCGGCGGCGAGCGCCGGGGCGCTGATCTCGTCCGAGTAGGCGAAGGCGGTCTTGTCGCCGCTGACCGCGCGCACGCCGACCCCTTGCTCGATGTTGTAGCTGCCGCTCTTGACGATCCCCTCCTCGAGACTCCAGCCCTCGCTGCGGGTGAACTGGAAGTACAGGTCCGCGTAGTCGACCTTGTGCGAGAAGACCAGCCCGAGCGCACGCAACAGGGCCGCGTCGTCCAGGCCGTTGGGCTCGAGCAGGGTGGCGCGGGCCTGCGCCATGGGGGAGAGGAAGGCGGGATCGTCGTTCGGTTTCATGAGGTCATCGTAGCTCAAACGTTCGGCGCGGCCGCCATTATCCGCAATGCGCGCGACGGATGCGGGTCGCGTGCCGGTGCCGGGCGCCCGGCACCGGCACCGGCCCTCAGCCGCCGACATTGGCGTCTTCCGAGCGGGTATCGTCGAAGTTCGGGCGGTTGGTCTGAACCACCTCCGGATCCGACCACGGGCCGGTGATCGCGAACTCGTAGGAGAACAACCGCCGCAGCGGCTGTTCCAGCAGCAGTTGCGCGATCAGCGTCCCGATGCCCACGGCCGGGTTCGCGACGGCGGCATAGGCGATCGACGCGATGCCGGCGTTGATGTTCGGCAGCACGTCAACGGTCAGATTCTGTGTCTCGCGGGCGATGTCGGCCTCGCCCCGGATGAGGACCTGGGCCTGCACGCCCTGCATCAGCAGACTGTCCGAACGCGCGACCCCGTCGGCGACCGATGCCTCGCCCACGATCGCGTCGAATGCGAAGCCCCGGGCGAACACGTCGCTGAAATCGAGATTCAGGCGGCGCGGAATGGACTGCAGACTGAGCACGCCGATCAGCTTGGCGATTCCCGGCTCGGCCTTCAGGAAGCGGCCACTCTGCATGGACGCGGAAACCGTCCCGCGCAGACTCGGCTTGTGCAGTCTCAACGGCGAGCCGGCCCAGCCCAGGCGGCCGAACACCTTGCCTGCGCCGCCGGACAGCGTGTCCGGGAAGCCGAGCACGCCGAGGAAGGAACCGGCGTCGGTCAGGTCGATGTCGAAATCGATCTCGGTCGAGGAAGGTCCGTTGACCGGCTTGAGCCATCGCCCCGAAGCGGCCAGCCGCGCCGCCTCGGTCTCCAGCGACAGCCGCTCGATGCGCCAGGGTGCGCCGGTCGACCCGAAGCCCGCGCTCATGCGCAGCCTGCCGAGCGGCATGCCGGACAGCTCGAACGACTCGGCCGCCACATCGATCGCGGGCAGCGAGCGGGTGCTCTGGTCCTCGATCGCGTCCTTGATCACCCCGACCGCGTCCGGCGGTATGTGCAGGCGGGCGAAGCGGCCGACGATCCGGCCCGCGCCTTCGTCCGGCGTCCAGGTCAGGTAGCCGTCCAGTTCGCGCGCCTGCAGGTTCACCCGCCACGTCCGGCCGTCGCGCGAGCCCCCGGCCACGACGTTGCTGAAATCCTTGCCGAAGAAGCGCAGATCCGCCGCCGTCACACCGACCGTGTCCGGCTGCAGGTCGAAGCCCTCGAAGAAGCCACCGCCGGGACCGGCCTGACGCGCGAAGGGAATGACCTCGTCGAGCAGGAAGGCCGCCCATGCGTCGGCATCGAGCACGGCCAGGCGCGCCTGGACGCCCAGGCCGGCGGCGGGCAGGATCGGCTCCATGCCGTGCGCGATCGCGCCACGCCTGACGCGTCGCGTCCCGTCGCGCAGCGCATCGCGTTCGAAGACGGCTTCGGTGTCGTCGCGCAGCCGGATCCGCAGCCGGTCGCCCACGATCCTGCCGCCCCGCGTGACACGCGGCGTGAGCCGCAGGTCCAGCATGGCCGGTTGCCCGACGGTCTTGTCCAGCGGCGGCGGCAGCGTGGAGGACAGACCGGCGAGGTTGCTGCGCACGGCCAGTTCCAGGCGGCCGTCGCGCAGGCTCAGATCCGCGCGGTAACCCGACCGCCCCCCCAGTCTGCGCGTCAGCGGACTGTCGAAGGCCTCGCGCAGCCCCCCCGCGCTGGCGGTGCCCTGCAGGCGCATGGCGAATTCGCCGCGCCGCGGGCTGGTGGCCTGCATCGTGACCGGCCCGCCGTAGAGCGTGCCGCGCAGTTCATCGAAGGCCAGACCGATCTCCGAGAACCGAACTTCGCCGCTGACCCGTTCGAAACGCGGAAGTTGCGGGGAGAGCTGCACGGTGGCACCGGTCAGCCGGCTCGAGCCGGCCAGCGTGAACGCCGTGAAGTCCTGCAGCGGCAGATCGAGGCGCATCCTGGTGCGCACGTCTCCGTCCAGCCGTGCGCGGGTAGCCACCCCGTCCAGCATGCGCTGAAGCGGGCTCTCGTTCAGGAATCGCACGAGATCCTGACCGGGCCCCGAGAACTCGCCCTCCAGCTCGAGTACCGGCTCACGGAAGTCCCGGATCCGCGCGCCGGCCGAGCGCACCGGCATCCGGAACAACCGCGCCCGTTCGGCCCGTGCCGACATACCTCCCCGGGCGATGCGCACCTCGCCCGCGAAATCCCGCAGCTGCGGCCAGCCGGGCCCGTACTGCAGTCGCCCGTTGCGCACCTCGAACCGAAGATCGAAATCCCCGCGGCTCGGGGGCCGGAACGGGAACTCCCGCAGATCGCCCTGCAGCCTGAGGGTGGCGGTGTCGGCCCGACCGGCACGCAGGGCGTCGCGAAACCAGGCGCGCACCTTCGGAATCATGGTCAGGGGCAGATAACGGTGCGCCTGGCTGACGTCGACATCTTTCATCTCGGCCTGCAGGTCGATCTCGCCGAGGCTGTCCGGCTTGGTCCGATAGCGCCCCCAGGCGCGACCGCTTGCGTGAGCATTCGCGAACTCGATGCGCTGC
>JAUIAI010000413.1 GCA_030425615.1 Gammaproteobacteria bacterium | reverse complement strand
CATTGCAGCCCGATCTCCCCATCGTCGTGGGCCTGCCGGTCCCGGAGCTGCTGAATGGGCGTCCAACTCGTCTCCTTCGATGTCTTCGACACCCTGCTGACCCGCCCGAGCGGATCGCCGGAGACGCTCTTCCTGATGCTCGGCCGGCGGCTGGCCCGACGTGATCTGATCTCGAGTTCCGCGCAGACCTTCGCCGAGCAACGGTGCCAGGCCGAGGCCCGCCGTTTCGACAATGCGGGCGGGTTGGACAGTCATGTGACGCTGGCCGACATCCTCGGCGAACTGACGCTCGGGCTGGATGCCGATCCGGTTGCCCTGGCTGCCGAGGAGCTGGCGCTCGAGAAGGCGCTGCTGCGCCCGCTTCCCGATGGTGTGGAGCGCCTCGGGGAGGCCCGTTCGCGAGGGGTCCGGATCGCCTTCGTGTCCGACATGTATCTTCCGGAGCCCGTGCTCGAGGACCTGTTGCGCTCGAAGGGGTTGATGCGTGACGGTGATCTGCTGCTCGTGTCCAACCGCTACGGCGCCTCCAAGCGAAGCGGCCGGCTGTTCGAAGTGCTGAGCTCGCTCACCGGCGTGCCCCCGCGCGCCATCGAGCATCACGGAAACGATGCGGAAAGCGATGTTCGCCAGCCGCAGCGGCTGGGCGTGACGGTCCGTCCGTTCGCCACGGGCAACCCGAATCGCTATGAGCGGCTCCTGGATGCGGGAGCGGCCCAGAGTGACGGCCTCTCCGCCGCGCTGGCCGGCGCGTCACGACTGGCTCGCAACGGTCGTGGCGAATTGCCTGCGCACGAGCGTTGCATCGTCGACATCAGCGCGGGTGTCGCGGCGCCGATGCTCATCGGTTTCGTGCTCTGGGTCCTGAGGCGCGCCGAATCCGCGGGTGTCCGGCGCCTGTACTTCGTGTCGCGCGATGGCCAGCTACTCCTGGGTGTCGCGAAGATCCTCGCCGCGCGCATCGGGCTGTCGATCGAACTGCGCTATCTGTACGGCAGCCGCCAGGCCTGGCGCGCTCCCGCACTGGATCTCACCGACGCGGCGGCCGTCGACAACGTGCTGCCCATGCGGATCTCGGGCGGTGCGCTGGAGAGCGTTTCGGCGCAGGCGCTGTTCGCGCGCTTCGGGGTCTCGCCGGGCTGTGTGGCGAGCGCGCTGGCCGAGGCCGGGATCCACGAAGAGCGCTGGTCCGCGCCGTTGGACGAGGCAAGGGTGGAGGCGGTCCGTTCGATGATCCGCGACGACGTGGCCGTTCGGGATCGTCTGCTGGAGGCGCAGGCGGCGAACCGGTCACTGGTGGTCGACTACCTCCGGCAGGAGGGCTTCGGCGACGGCACCCCGTCCGCGATCGTCGACCTCGGGACCGGCGCCACGCTCTACAGTGCGCTGGCGGATCTGCTGGAAGGAGCGGGGCTGTCCGTTCCGCAGGCGTTCTACCTCGGTCAGCGGCGTGACGGGGTGGCAACGCTCGCCCGTCTGCCGCATCGCTATCTCTTCGATGCCCGCGAGGAGCGCGGCTTCTGCCGGCATTCCGGCCTGATCGGATTCCTCGAGGCCGTGTGCAGTGCGGACCACGGATCGGTGGTCGGCTATCGTCGCGGCGACCGGCGCATCGAGCCGGTCACGGCGACGGGCGGCGTCGAGGAGGTCCGCCAATGGGGACACGATCACGTTCGAGACACCGTTCTCGCGACGGCCGCCGAACTCCTGCTGGACGATGATCATGTCGACTGGCGTGCCGATGTGCGCGCCTCCACCATGGCGGCCTTCGAAGCGTTCTGGCTTTCGCCCACGGCCGAGGAGGCCAGGGTCTGGAGCCGTTTCCCGTTCGATGACGGCTGGGCAGGGCACCCGAACTGGATCCGCCTGGCCGAGCCCTACGCGCTCGTCGACGTCCTTGCCCGCGGCTATCCGCATCGCCACTGGTGGCACGAGGCAGCCCTCGCCATGTCGGGCGCGCCGGTGCGTCGCGCCTTCGCAATGCGCGCGTTCGCGATGAAGGCGGCAGGCCGCCTGCGCCGCGAACTGGCCGCCCGGCGTCCGGCGTCCGTGCCGGCCATGGTCCCGCCGCCGGCCGCGTCAGCGGCCGGGTCGGCGGAGACGTCCGTGCGCGCCTGCGCCGACGACTCGCCCATCACCTCGCCGGCCGCGGCCTGCGGGCCGACGGCGGTTCCCCCAACCGACCCGGCGATCGGCGCTGCCGCCGTGCCTTCGGCGGCCGGACGCTCGTCCTTCGGGCAGACTCCCGTACACACTGCCGCGCGCGCCGCCCGGCCCGTGAAGCCTTATAGTTGACGTTTGCCGGCGGGCGCCGCGATGCGGGCCGCCATCGTCATTGGGAGGGGGAGTCATGTCGAACGAGGAATCGCGGTCCGTTGACGTCGCGGCGTCCGGTGTCGAAGAAGGGCTGGTGGACGACTACCAGCGAGACGGAGTCGTCGTGCTCAGAGGCGTGTTCCGCGACTGGATCGACCCGCTGCGCGAGGGCGTCCAAGCCCTGATGGCCGACCCGAGCCCGCGCGAGCGCACCGTGGTGCCCGAGGACGGCTCCGCCCCCTTCTTCCAGGATCTCTGCAACTGGGAGCGCTTCGAGTCGTTCAGGCGGTTCGTCTGGGACTCGCCCGCGGCGCCGGTGGCCGCGCGGCTGATGCGCTCGTCGAGCGCGCGTTTCTTCCACGACCATGTGCTCGTCAAGCGCCCCGGTGGAAGCACGGTGACGCCGTGGCACCAGGATCATCCGTACTACTGCCTCGAGGCCGCGCAGAGCGTGAGCTTCTGGATTCCGCTCGATCCCGTGGCCGAGGACGTCGCCATGCAGTGCATCAGGGGATCGCATCGTTGGGGGAGGGAATTCACCCCCATGCGTTTCAACGGCCAGCCGCTGAACGATGTCGACACCTTCGACCCGATGCCGGACGTCGAGGCCATGCGCGATCAGGTCGACATCGCGGTCTGGGCGCTCGAGCCCGGAGACGCGATCGCGTTCGATTTCCGGACGCTGCATTCGGCGCCCGGGAATCACACCGGCACCCTGCGGCGTGTGTTCTCCGCCCGCTGGGTGGGCGATGACGCGGTCTATCGACGACGCAGCGGGAAGGTCTCGCCCCCGATCCGTGATCTGGGCATTCCCGACGGCGCGCCGTTCGACGCGCCTGAGTTCCCCGTGGTCTACAGGGCGGCCTGACCGGCGGGACCCGCGGCCCTAGACCGGCTCGAGTGCGATCAGCCCCGCGGCGGTGTTCGAGATGGGGATGTGGTAGTTGCGGTGAACCTCGTGTGCCGTGTCGCCTAGCGTGGCGCGGGCCGCGAGCCACATGAGCAGCTCCACGCCCTGTGTGCCGGTGTGCTCGACGAGCTCCTCCACCGAATACCGGGTGGCCCAGCGTGGATCGTCGGTGAGGCTGTCCAGGAACTTCAGGTCGAAGGGCTTGTTGATGAAGCCGGCACGTTCGCCGTCCAGCTGGTGCGACAGCCCGCCCGTGGCGAGCACGAGCACGCGGGCATCCTCGTCCCAGCTGCGGACGGCGTCGCCCACGGCCTGGCCCAGCGCGTAGCAGCGCGCCGCGCTCGGCAGCGGATACTGCACGGTGTTGATGGCGATGGGCACCGCACGCGGCACGGGTCCCTCCGGCCACAACATCTTCATCGGCAGGGTGAACGCGTGATCGACGAGCATCTCCTGGCAGGTGCAGAGGTCGAAGTCGCGCCGGATGACTTCGTCGATGATGTGCCAGGACAGGCCGGGTTCGCCGGGAAAGGGATCGAGTGTCGGGATACCCCAGCCTTCGTCCGCATTCCGGTACTGTTCGGCCGCGCCGATGGCGAACGTGGGCATGGCGTCCAGGAAGAAGTTCAGGCCGTGGTCGTTGTAGAACACGACGACGACGTCGGGGCGCGTCTCGGCGAGCCACTCGTGCACACGCGTGAAGCCGTCGAACCAGGGCTTGAAGTACGGATCCTGCTGCAGCTTCTGCGCGATGGCCTTGCCCAGCACCGGAACGTGGGAGGTGCCGATCGCACCGACGATTGTGGCCATGGCTTCAGCTCCCGGCGGCGAGAAGTTTCGCCTTGAATGCTTCCTTGGACAGGCCTGTCTGCGCAGCCCCGAGGTCCTGGACGTCCAGCCCGAGGATGCCGGCGAACTTGGCCAGGTAGTAGACGTTGCCGCCGGCCTTCAGCAGGCCGAGCACGTCACGCTCGAGAATCGCCCG
>JAUIAI010000412.1 GCA_030425615.1 Gammaproteobacteria bacterium | reverse complement strand
GGGAAGAGCCCCAGGGAATAGGCTTCGAAGAGCCGGTCCGGCCCGAGGTCGCGGCCGGCCGCGACGAGACCGGCGAGTTCGTCATCCGCGGGCGCGGTTGCGGGCAGCCGGGCCGGGTCCGGAAGGGGCGTGCCGGGCTCGACCCAGACCGGCCCGGCGATCATGCTCAAGATTTCTTCGGACGGCCGAAGTGGATGTCGTCCGTGTGCATGTCGAAACGCTGCCGGGCGCGGTCCTCGAACCACCAGCGAAGCGTCTTCTCGACCGTACGAAACGCGATCTGCTCCCAGGGGATCTCAGCTTCCTCGAACAGACGCGCTTCCAGGGTCTCCTCGCCGGGCGCGACCTGGGGCGAGCGCATGCGGGCCAGATAGAAGAGGTGCACCTGATCGACGTGCGGAACGCTGAGCATCGAGAACACCGCGCCGAGCTCGACCTCGATTCCGGCTTCTTCGCGGGTCTCCCGGAGGGCGCCTTCGGCGACCGTCTCACCGTTCTCCATGAAGCCGGCGGGCAGTGTCCAGTAGCCATAGCGTGGCTCGATCGCCCGCCGGCAGAGCAGGATTCGCCCGTCGTGCGTGGGCACGGTCCCGACCACGACCTTGGGGTTCTGGTAATGGATGACGCCACAGGCGTCACAGCAATCGCGTTCGCGGTTGTCGCCGGCAGGCACCCTGCGTACCAGCGTGACCCCGCAATCGGAGCAGAATTTCATGAGCACACTCCCGCGCGCAGTGTATCGCAGGCGGGCGTGGGCCCCGGCAGGATCGTGGCCCGGATGCGGGGGCGTCTCGCATGCACTTGTCCGACGGGTGCCTCGGAGCCGATGGCGGGTCGGTGTCGCGTCCATTTGCATTCGCGGCACGAGCGGCTATAATGCTGAATTCCAGACGCGGGGTGGAGCAGTCTGGCAGCTCGTCGGGCTCATAACCCGAAGGTCGCAGGTTCAAATCCTGCCCCCGCAACCAGATACGAAACGGTCGTGGAGACCGTACGGCGCCGCCACAGGCAGCCGGCGAAAGAATAGGGAATGACTCCACGACCGGTCACGCCAAACGTGTTGCTTACCTCGTAGTTCCCCGGTGGCCGTCACCGGTGAGCGCTGGTCGGATGGCACCTTCGGCGCGTTCCTGTTCTGCTCGTGGCGCCCCTTGGCGGGCCAGCCGAGTTCGGTACCGCCGCACCGCCGCGGTGCGGCCAGATGTCCGGGGTTGCCCGGTCGATCACCAGAGACGATGAACACCGACGAAGTCAAGCGCGTGCTCGAGGCGGCGCTGCTCTGCGCCGATGAACCCTTGTCCATGAACATGCTCAAGCGCCTGTTCGATGGTGAGTTCGGGCCCGAGCTGCTGCAGCCGTTGCTGAACGACATTGCGGCCGACTGGGCGGACCGGCCGCTGCAGCTCGTGAGCGTGGCCAGTGGATGGCGGTTCCAGTCGCGGCCGGAATTCGCGCCGTACCTGGGTCGGTTGACGCCCGAGAAACCGCCTCGCTATTCCCGCGCCACGATGGAAACGCTGGCGATCATCGCCTACCGGCAACCGGTGACACGCGGCGAGATCGAAGAGATCCGGGGGGTGACGGTTTCGTCGCAGATCATCCGCACGCTCGAGGAGCGCGGCTGGATCGAGGGGGTCGGGCACAAGGAGCTGCCCGGCCGCCCGGAATTGCTCGCGACCACCCGGGCCTTTCTCGATGATCTCGGACTCAGGTCACTGAAGGAGTTGCCGCCGATCGAGGCGCTGGCCGAGGCCGAGATCCCGGAGCAGCCTGGGCAGAACGTCATCGAACTGGTGCCTGCGGCGGCTGCCGAAGCGGGTGTCCCGCCCGAATCCGATCCGGGCACCGAAAGTGCAACGTCAGCCGGTCCGGCGCCCGAAGGCGCGGGGCAGGCCGCAGCAGGGGTCGAGGCCCCGACCGAGGAATCGGCTCCTCCGCAGAGTCTGCTTCCGGCGGGAGAAGAGGCCGGGACGGCCGAGGATCTCCCGATCAAACCCACGCCGATGGATTCCGTATGACAGATCAAGAGGCGCCGGCAGGCGGCGACGTCGAAGGCGCGGCCGAAGGCCGCAAGCTGCGTACCGCATTCAACCGACGCCGGGGTAACCGGGGGCGGCGCGGCAAGCGCCGACCGCAGGAGGCCGCGGCGCAGGGCGAGGCCGCCGCGACCGATGGCGGGGCTCCCGCCGAGATCGCCGTGCCGCCGGACGGTGAATTGCGCGAACCGGCGCCGGCCAAGCGCAGCCGGTCGAGACGCCGCCGCGGCGCGGACAAGCGCCAGGGCGACGCGCCCGCCCAGACCCAGGGTGCGGCGCAAGAGGGCAAGCCGCCGCGCGCGCCCCGCGCCAAGACGCGTGAGCCGGCCCAGGCGGAGCCTGCGTTTCCCGAGTTCGACTGGGATGCCCCGGTGGGAATCGCACCGCCGGATTCGTCCGTCGTCGAGGCGCTGCCGGACGACTCCCCGAAGCTGCACAAGGTTCTCGCCGATGCGGGCATGGGTTCGCGCCGCGAGATGGAAGAACTGATCGTCGCCGGCAGGGTCTCGGTCAATGGTCAGCCGGCCCATGTCGGCCAGCGCATCGGCGCGAAGGATCAGGTCCGCATCAACGGACGCCCGATCAAACGAAAGCCGACCCCGCCCCCGCCCCGGGTCCTGCTGTATCACAAGCCTGCCGGTGAGATCTGCACGCGGGACGATCCGGACAAGCGCCCCACGGTTTTCGACCGTCTGCCCAAGGTCAAGGGCGGGCGCTGGATATCGGTCGGCAGGCTCGACTTCAACACCGAAGGGCTGCTGGTGTTCACCACGTCCGGGGATATCGCGAACAAGCTCATGCACCCGCGTTACGGGTGGGAGCGCGAGTACGCTGTCCGGGTGCTGGGCCGGATCGACGACGAGTCGCGTGCCCGGCTGCTCGAGGGCGTGGACCTGGAAGACGGGTCGGCCAGCGTCGACCTGATCGAAGAGATCGGCGGTGATGGCGCCAACTGCTGGTACCGGCTGGTCATTTCCGAAGGTCGCAACCGCGAGGTGCGCCGTCTGATCGAGGCCATCGGCCTCACGGTTTCGCGGCTCGTCCGGGTGCGGTTCGGCCCGATCGGCATGCCGCGGCGCCTCGCGCGATCCCGCTGGAGCGAACTCTCCGAGCAGGAGGTCGCGCTCCTGATGCAGGCGGTCCGTGAGGCTGCGGCGAGGGCGCGCGCCACCGATCCCTCCGGGGTTGCGGGTCTCGAGGCCGGGGATGCGCTCGAAACGATGGATCCGGATGATCCCGTCGCGGGTGACTTCGATCCGCACGACGATCATTTCGACGATCTCGACGACGACGACCTGCCGGACGACGCGCAGCCCCTGCACCTGAGCTTCGAGTCCGACGATGTGGACCCCCGGTTCCGCAAACTCTCGCCCGAACAGCTCGAGGACGAGGACTGGCAGCCAGACAGCGCCGACGCGCACCAGGAAGGCATCACGCAGCGGGTCAAGGACTACCACGACGCGATGAAGACGCCGGGCATATCGCGGCGGGCCCAGCGCCGGGCGGAGGCCATCTCCTGGGGCGGCGGACCGATGGATGGTCTGGGCGGCGACGAGCCGCGCAAGATGCGTGGTCCGGGGATGGGCGGCGCCAAGCGCGGCGGAAAGGGCGGCGGCAAGTCCCGCAAGGGCAAGGCGGCCGCGCCGGGCGCGGGCCGCAAGGGCGGAGCCGCGCGCAAGAACGCCGCGCCCCCGGCTCGCAAGGGCGGTGGCGGGCGCAAGTCCGGTGCGGCTCCTCGCAAACCGGCCGGCGGAGGGGGTGGCGGACGTCGGCGCGGTCCCCGCAAGCCCGCGGCCTGAGACCGTCCGGGGGGGGGTGGGGCCACTGACGGCCCCTTACCACGCATTTGCCGGAAAGTGGCTCTTCGCGGTATACTTTATGGTTCCATATAGGGGCTTCGGGTTTTCCTACGAGAACACGAAGCGCGGGGCAGGGACGGTGCCACACCGGCTCTCGTTCCACGGTGACGACCGGTCGGGCAGTCTGGCCTGGGGGTCCACCGGCCTGTCGCAGCGGCCCGACCGTCGCTGGCCAGTCTGATTCGCGGCAATGACGGGTGCGCCGATCGCGCAGCCGTTCCGTCCGCGGCGCGGAAATGGGCGATCGCCCATTTTTTTTTGGGTTCGGCGCGGATCCGGTTCGGACAGGGCGGTGCCGGTCGGCCTTTTCAGAC
>JAUIAI010000411.1 GCA_030425615.1 Gammaproteobacteria bacterium | reverse complement strand
ATGAACGACTTGTCGATCTTCAGTTCGTCGATCCGCATGCGCCGCAGGTAGGCCAGTGACGAGAACCCGGTGCCGAAGTCGTCGAGCGACGTGCGCACGCCGAGCTCCTTGATCGCCTCCAGCCGGGCCAGCGCCGCCTCGGTATCGTGCATCAGGACGGATTCCGTCAGTTCGAGGGTGAGCGTGGCGGGGTCGATCCGCGCCCTCCGGATGGCTTGCTCCACCTGTTTGAGCAGGCGGTCGTCGCCGAACTGCGTGGCCGACATGTTGACGGCCACGCAGAGATCGTCCATGCCGGCGCGCCGCCAGCGCGCCGCCTGCGTACAGGCCTGCTCCAGGATCACTTCGGCGAGTTCGGTCATCAGTCCGAGTTCCTCGGCGACGGGGATGAACTCGACCGGCGGGACCCGGCCGCGCGCCGGATGATTCCAGCGCAGCAGTGCCTCGGCACCCACGATGCGGCCGCTGGTGAGATCGACCTTGGGCTGGTAGTGCAGCTCGAATTCGCCGGCGCCGATGGCCTTGCGCAGGTCACCCTCCAGGGCCAGGCGCTGACGGTTCTCGGCATCGAGTTCCTTCGAGTAGAACGCGTACTGCGAGCGCCCGCGCGAGCGCGCGGCGGAGTGTGCCGTCTGGGCGCGCTGCAGCAACGCATCGGCGTCGGTCGCGTCCAGCGGGCAGGCGGAGACGCCGATGGAGCCGGAGGTATAGAGCTCCCGGCCGTCGATGTCGAACGGTTCCTCGAGTGCCTTGAGCATCCGGCGCGCCACCATGAGGGGCTCGTGCGTGGAGGCGAGCGCGGGCATCAGCGCCATGAACTCGTTGCCCCCCGTGCGCGACAGGCTCCAGCCCTGCGGCATCTCGTCTCCTCGAACGGCCGTGTCGCCACCGCGCAGTACGTCCTGCAGCCGGCGTGCCGCGGCCCGCAGAAGCTGGTCGCCGGCGCGATGACCGAGGGTCTCGTTCACCTTGTCGAAACGGTCGAGACTGATGTGCAGCAGCGCGCTCGTCTTCTTCGACGCGATGGTGCGACGCACCGTCGAGAGCAGCTGGCTCATGAACAGCTTGCGGTTGGGCAGACTGGTGAGCGGATCGAAGAACTTCGTCCGGTCGTTCTGCGCCTTGAACGCCAGCGTGTTGCGCAGCCGCAGCACGAGTTCGCTGGGATCGACGGGCTTTTCCAGGAAGTCGGTGGCGCCCAGCTCCAGCACCCTCAGCTTGGTGTCCGCGTCGCTCGCCGAGGTCATGACGATCACCGGCACGTGGCGCATGGATTCGTCCGCGCGGACCTGCTCGAGAATGTCGAAGCCGCTCACCTCCGGCATCATCAGATCCAGAAGGATCACGTCCGGGGTCTGCTTGCGGATGGATCCGAGCGCCTTCGCCGGATCGCTCAGGCCCTCGAAGGCCTCGTAACCGGCTTCCTCGAGAAACGCCCGAACCAGTTCGATCAGAATCGGTTCGTCGTCGATCATCAGGACCCGGGCGTTCTGGACCAGGAACTTGTCCAGGCTCTGGGTTTCGGTCGTGGCTGTCTGCGAAGTCATTGACGGGACTCGGCGGGTCGGGTGGATTCGGGTTCGGTCGTGGACGGGGCAGGGACGCGGTCCGCGAGCGCCAGGACCTCGGCAAAGCGCCGGTCGAGCTCGTCGCCAGCGCCGTCCCTGGCCGCGCGCTCCAGCTTGGCGGCGGGTTCGGTGAAGGCATCGAAACCGACCGAGCCGGCGGAGCCCTTGAGCCAGTGCGCATGGCCGGCGAGCGCCTCTAGATCGCCGCGGGCATGCGCGTCGCGCATCTGCGCGATCCGCTCGGGCAGTCTGCCGACGAAGCCGTCGATGATCGGTCTCAGGCGGGCGTTGCCGGCCAGCCGGGAAACCACCGGCTCTGGGCTGGCCAGCGCCTGCGCGGACGCCGCGGAAGAGGCCGCCGCCGGGGCGGTGGCCGTGCCATCGGCGGGCGACGGATCGGACGACGCGGTCCGCGCTGCCGGAGCGATCAGGGGAAGCACGGGCTGCGCGGACTCCTGCTCGATCATCTCGCCGTCCAGATAGGTGGACAACAACTCGAGCATCGCGTCGATGTCGATCGGCTTGGTCAGGTAGGTGTCGCAACCGACCTCGCGGATCTCCTTGTCGAAGCCGGTGAGCGCGTGTGCCGTGAAGGCCACGATGGGCAGCGTCATGCCCTTCTCGCGCAGGGTGCGCGTCGCCGTGTAGCCGTCCATCACCGGCATCTGCATGTCCATGAGGATCAGGTCGAAGGCGCCGGCCATGGCCAGTTCGCAGGCCTGCTGACCGTTCTCGGCCTCGACCACCTCGATGCCGGCTTCGGCGAGCACGACCTGGACGAGCTGACGGTTCTCCGGCGAGTCGTCGGCCACGAGTAGGCGGCCCTTGTGGAAGCGCCAGGTGCGGCGGGTCTGCTTCTCCACCGTGCTGGCCTGCGCGAGCGCTTCCTCCGGCTGGATCATCGCGAGCGGAGCGCCGTTCTCGTCGGCCGCTTTCACGGGCAGGGTCACGACGAAGGTGCTGCCTTCACCGTAGACGCTCTCGGCGCGGATGTCGCCGCCCATCGCCCGTGCGAAGCGGCGGCTGATCGTCAGGCCGAGGCCGGTGCCGCCGAAGCGGCGGGTCGTCGAGCTCTCGGCCTGGGTGAACGGCTCGAAGATGCTTTCCACCTTGTCCGCCGGGATGCCGATGCCGCTGTCCTGAACGCGGAGCTCGAGCGTACCGGCGGCGTCGCTGCCGCGCCAGCCAAGCCGCAGGCGCACCGCGCCGTGCTCGGTGAACTTGATGGCGTTGCCGGTCAGGTTGGTCAGGATCTGGCGCAGGCGGGCGGGATCGCCGGCCACCGTCGCCGGAACCGGCGATTCGATCTCCAGGCCGATCTCCACCCCTTTCTCCCGCGCGCGGACCGCGAGGATCTCGATCACGTCGGCCGCGATCCGGTGCGGGGCGCAGGCGATCGACTCGAGCGAGAACTCGCCGGACTCCACCTTGGAGAGATCCAGGATGTCGTTGATGAGGTCGAGCAGATGCTTGCCGTTGCGGTGGATGGTCTCCAGGTACTTCCCCGCCTCCTCCGCGGACTGCGCGTTACCCCGCCGCATCAGCTCCGTGAAGCCGAGCACCGCGTTCATCGGCGTGCGGATCTCGTGGCTCATGTTGGCCAGGAACTCGCTCTTGGCGCGGTTCGCGGACAGTGCCCGCTCGGTCGCCTCGCGAAGCTGTACCTCCTTGCGCTGCAGTTCGGTCACGTCGTCCAGGCTGACGAGGATTCCGTTGACCTGGTCGTCGCCGCCCATGATGGGCGAGCAGTTGGCCAGGAAGCTGCGCGCCTCGCCCCGCGAATCCACGAGGCTCAAGGGGCAGTTGGTCTGCAGCGCGCGCGCCGTGGACGCGGTCGTCCAGGGCAGGGCGGGCGCGGCGATCGCCGTGCCGTCGCTCGTTCGCCAGTCGAACTCCGTGGCGGCCTTGCCGAGCAGCGACTCCTGCGTGCGGCCGACGAGTTCCGCGAACGACTGGTTGGCCAGGACGATCCTGCCGGAGGCGTCGATCAGCAGCAGGCTTTCGGCCAGCGAGTCGAGCGCGCTGCGGACCCGGTCCGGGACGGCGCGGGAGGGGTCGAGATGCTGAAGCATCCGGCCGAGATAGAAGTAGAACGCGATGAAGCAGATCGTGCCCAGCAGCGCCAGGGCGTGGAAGCGTTCGTCGAAGACGATCCCCAGGACGCCTTCCTCGCGGATCGGCGCGAACGCGAGTTCCGCCTGGCCCCAGGGCCCCGAGGCCGCGTGCAGCGGAACGACGACCTGGGTGTCCGTGGACTGCGTGTCCTCGCGCGCGACCCAGACCTCGTCGTGCAGCGAAGTCCCCGACACCAGGGACCCGTCGTTGCGGCGGATCGCCGCGGACAGCAGGGACGCCTCGCGCTCGACCGTGAACGCGAGCATCTCGTCCAGCCCCTGCGGATCGCCGTCGATCAGCGACTGCATGGCGCTGGCCGAGAGCATCTCGGACAGCCGGATGCGCTGCTCGCGCTCGAAGGCCGTGCGGTCGGGCAGCACGCCGGTGAAGAACACCAGCATCAGCGAACTCGTCACGAGCGAGACGAGTCCCATCGTCAGGAGAACCCGGGTGCTGAACCATCGGATCATCGGTCTGGCGCTCCGTGAACCGCCTCGGCCGGCGGTGCGGAACCGTCGGGCTCGACGG
>JAUIAI010000410.1 GCA_030425615.1 Gammaproteobacteria bacterium | reverse complement strand
CGGCATTCGGATGGTAGGCGGGCATGGGGTTGCCGCCGGCATCGTGCGAGTAGTACGCCCACTCCGGAATACCGCACAGCCCTACCGCGTCACAACTCAGGTAGTAGCTCGCCGCCTTCAGGTTGGCCGCGTTGCGGGCCGGGTCGTCGGTACCCGGTGCCCTGGGCCCGCGCCCCTCGCCGAACTGCAGCAGCAGCAATGCGCCCAAGGCACGCCGCGCGCAGGCTCCGATCGGGCTCTTCATCACGTAATGCGCGTTACGTGCCTCGTCCTGGACCTTTCTGCCCATGTCGCCGCAGAGGACGCGGGCGAAGAAGTCGGCCCGCTTCGGGAAACGCGGCACCCGTTCGTGGTCGATGAAGGTCGTCGGCTCGTCGACCCGCTTCAACGCCTCGAACGGCCAGGCGCCCTGCACGTAGTCGCGCTTCGCGTAAGGATCCCGGTCGGTCGCGCCGCGCCCGGTGCCCAGCCCGAGACGCCAGCGCCAGTCGGAGGCGGCCGACGCATCGGGCGCGAGCGGCAGATCGGCCGCCAGCCCGCAATCGGTCGTCACCGCGGCCAGTCCGAAGCCGTCCCCGAGGTAGGGATTCACGAGCGCGCCGGACTCCTGCCGCCAGCTGGCAAGCCCCGAGGCCACAGCCAGCCGGCGCAGATCCACGTCGCTGCAGGTCCCGGTATGCGATCGCGCCGAGAACCCGAGCATTCGCAGATAGCTGCTGATCAGCACGGCGGTCAGCGCCGCCAGCATGGTTGCACGCTGCAACTGCGTGCCGTGCAACCATTCGCAGCCGGGTTCGCCGTCTCGCGGCGCGCGCCAGGTCTCGACCGCCACCACGAACGCATGGTCGTGGCCGTCGATCGGGCCGAGCGTCGCCCTCGCCGAGTCCAGCACGTCGGCGAAGATCATGTCCATGCCGGCGGCGAAGGTCTTGATCTGACCCCGTTCGAGCTCGGCGGCCAGATCGGCCACGCGCGGGTTCCGGACGGGCTCGGCGAGTCGGGCCTGCGCAGGCAGACGGCACACGCCGGCGAGCGTCGCGTCGAAGTAGAAGGCCGCGCTCTTCAGATGGCGCGAACGCTCGACGGGATCGTCGGGGATCTCGCCGCGCACCGGGTTCACGGGCCCGTCGCGAACCACGTCGAACATGCTGACGTAGCGCGCCATTGCATGGGTGAGGCTGAAGGGATCCGGCGCATCGAAATCCACGGCCGGCGACGGCGGGACGGCCTCCAGATCGGGCATCACCCGGGTGCGGGCCAGCCGCTCCATCGGGAGCGGACCCAGATGAAACGGACGTCGGCGGTTGGAGAAAACGTGCATTCGTCTCGGATCCTGAGGTCAGCAGTGGGCGGTGCCCGGAAACCCTCGGATTCCCGAACGACGCGCTCACGTCCGCGCGAGCGCCCGTCGGCCCCGCCCGGGCAAACCGGCCACCGGCCAGCGTCGCCGGGGTCGACAGAATGGCATACTGCGTCGGATCCTTCGTTCCAGAACCTGCGGAGACACCTCATGCCCACCCTGAAGATCGACGACCAGAACGGCCTCTACTACGAGCACACACCGCCCTCCCGGGACGGCGCGGTCACCTTCGTCTTCGTGAACCCGATCACCGGCGACGTCGGCCTCTGGAACGCCAGCGTCGTGCCGGCCCTGCAGGCGGCCGGCTACGGAACGCTGGTCTACAACGCGCGCGGCCAGGCAAACAGCCCCTACGCACCCGGCACGGAGCTCACGGCGGACCTGATCGTCGGCGACCTCCAGCGGCTCATGGCCGAACTCGAGCCCGCGCGTCCGGTGGTGGCGGGCCTGTCGATCGGCGGTCTGTACGCGGCCCGCGCCTTTCTTGCCGGCACACGGATGACGGGCCTGGTACTGATCAACACGCTGCGCCGGCTCACGCCGCGCGTGGCCTGGATGAACGACGCCACCAAACGCGTGATGGAAGTCGGCGGCCCCAATCTCATGAAGGACCTTTTCTTCCATCTGATCCTGAACGAGGACTGGCAGGCCGCGCACCGTGCCGAGCACTTCTCGGCCAGCCCCGACTACACGCCGTTGCCGAAGGATTCGGGCGCCTACAACCTCATCACCTGGATGTGCGAGACCGGCTGGGACATTCCCTGGCACGACCTGAACCTGCCCACGCTGGTCATCAGCGGCCTGCAGGACCGGGTGTTCTTCGACGCCGCCAACGTGGACGAACTGTTCGCCTCGCTGCCCAATGCCACCCGCATCGAAATGCCCGACGCCGGCCACATGATCCCCATGGAGCGTCCCGAAGCGTTCACGGGCGCACTCGAAGAGTTCGGACGCTCGCTCGAGCGCTGAGAGATCCCGTGACACGGAGGCGGGTTCGGTCGTGAGCGGGGTCATCCGGTTCCGTCGCACCACGTTCGCGGCCGATGCCGTGCGGCTCACGACGGTGCGGGCGATCGTCTTCATCGAGGAGCAGGACTGCCCCTTCGACGAAGAGTTCGACGGGCTGGACGACGCGGCCATCCAGATCCTCGGTGAGATCGACGGCGAACCCGTGGCCTGCGGCCGCATCCGCCGTCTGGAACCCGGGCTGGCCAAGCTGGAACGTTTGGCGGTCCGGCGCGGGCAACGCGGCCTCGGCCACGGGCGTTCGCTCTTGCGAACCATGATCGGGATCGCACGCGCCGAAGGCGCGACGCGGCTCACCCTGAACGCCCAGATGCACGCACTCGGCTTCTACGAGGCGGAAGGCTTCGTTGCCGAGGGGGCCGTCTTCGACGAGGTCGGCATCCCGCACAGGAAAATGAACCGGGCGGCCGGTCCGCCCACGGAGACGACACCATGACCGACACCGGCGCAGGGCGCGAGGACTTCCGCGGCCGCATTGGCACGACAGTGGCCGATTCCACCCCCTGGTGGGCTCCCAAGCCGGAGGCGCCCGAGGGCGCGCCGAACGTACTCGTCATGGTTCTCGACGACACCGGATTCGCGCAGCTCGGCTGCTACGGCTCGGACATCGAAACGCCGAACATCGACGCCCTCGCCGCCGGCGGTCTGCGCTTCACCAACTTCCACACCACCGCGCTCTGTTCGCCGACACGGGCCTGCCTGCTGAGTGGCCGCAACCACCACTCGGTGGGCATGCGCTTCCTGAGCAACGTCGACACCGGCTATTCGAACTGCCGTGGTGTCATCAGCCCCAAGGCCGCGACGATGGCCGAGGTCCTGCGCGAGCACGGTTACAACACGTTCGCGCTCGGCAAGTGGCATCTGGCGAACATGGAGGACTGCACCCCGGCCGGCCCGTTCGAGCACTGGCCACTGCAGCGCGGGTTCGACCGCTTCCATGGCTTCATGGGCGGCGCCACCGACCAGTTCTCGCCCGAGCTCACCGTCGACAACCATCCGATCGATCCGCCGAGCGATCCGGACTACCACCTCTCCGAAGACCTGGTGGATCAGGCGATCGCAATGCTCTCGGCCCAGCGTTCGACCAGCACCCGGCCATTCTTCATGTACCTGGCGTTCGGGGCCACACATTCGCCCCACCAGGCGCCCCGTGAATACCTGGACAAGTACCGTGGCCGCTACGACGAGGGATGGGACAGTGCGCGCGCACGCTGGTTCGCCCGCCAGCGCGAGATGGGCGTCGTGCCCGGGCATGCAAAGCTCTCGCCGCTGAACCCCAGGGTGGTGCCCTGGGACACGCTGGACGAGGACGCGAAACGGCTCTATGCCCGCATGCAGGAGGCATTCGCAGCGTTCCTGGATCACACGGACGCGCAGATCGGCCGGCTCGTCGAATTCCTGACCAACATCGGCGAACTGGACAACACGCTGATCGTTCTCCTCTCGGACAACGGTGCCAGCCAGGAAGGCGGCCAGCACGGCTCCACCAACGAGCTCGCGTTCTTCAACCGCCGCCACCAGGAGGTCGCCGACATGCTCGGCGACCTGGACCGGATCGGCGGCCCGCACCTCTACAACAACTACCCCATCGGCTGGGCGCAGGCCGGCAACACGCCGCTGCGCTTCTTCAAGCAGAACACCTACGAGGGCGGCATTCGCGACCCGCTCATCGTGCACTGGCCGTCGCGCATCAAGGCCGCGGGCGAACTGCGCGACCAGTATCACCATGTCATCGACGTGATGCCCACGGTGCTCGCGGCCGTGGGAGTCGAAGCGCCGAGCGTGTACCGCGGTCAACCGCAGCTTCCGATCGAAGGCATCGCCTTCGACTAC
>JAUIAI010000409.1 GCA_030425615.1 Gammaproteobacteria bacterium | reverse complement strand
TCCCGGCGCACGATGGCGCCGCGATGCGCGCAGCGGTTCACGAACGCGTGCAGGCTGCCGTCCGAATGGCGGTTCAGGATCACCGGCGTGTCGCCGACCACGGTGGTCCGGAAATCACCCGGGTTCGGAACCTCGGCTTCGAGACCCAGGTAGCACCAGAGCGGACCGCGAAAGACAGCTTCCTGTTCGCGCTCGTAGATGCCCTGGTCCAGAAACACCCGATAGGGCACGCGGGTGAAATCGGTCGCGGGCCAGAGCGGCTGCGTGGGGGCTGTCGTGTGGACGGATTCGGCCATGGATTCGGGACACGGCAAACCGGCCGTGCAAGCTCGGAGAAAACCGATCCAGTGTATCAGCGGGGCCCGGACCCGACCCTTCCGGCCCGTCCGGGGTCGAGCGTCGCGGCGGCCTCCGTCGGCCCGGGGCACTTATAAACATTATCGATACACTTGTCTCAATATTCATGATTTGACCTTATGGCAGCGCTTCGAACACTATCCGGTCAGAGTGAACGACCCTGCCGCCGGAGCCAGAGGCGACGGCCGGCCAGTCCGAGAGGAGAACGTCATGAGCGAAACGCTGAGCCCGTCGGCACGAACCGAATCGCTGCGCCGCCTGGATGTCGGCGGCCTCCGGGCGCTGATCCGTGCCGGGGAATATCACGGCCACACGGCCGGTCTCGCCTCGGGGCGCCTGCAGACCAACCTGGCCATCATGCCCGAGCGCGACGCGCTCGACTTCATGCGCTTCTGCCAGCGCAATCCCAAGCCCTGCCCGCTCGTCGGGGTCACCGACACCGGCGATCCCCGGATGCGCACGCTCGGTGATATCGACATCCGAACCGACGTTCCGGCCTACAACGTCTATCGTGACGGCGAGCTCGCCGATACCGTCTACGACCTGAACGAGCTCTGGCGCGGGGACTTCGTCGCCTTCGCGCTCGGCTGCTCGTTCACGTTCGAGCACGCGCTGATGGCGGCGGGAATCCGTCTGCACCACATCGAACGCGACGAGACCGTGGCCATGTACCGCACCCGCCTGGAAACCGTGCCGGCCGGTCCCTTCCGCGGCGGCACCGTGGTCTCGATGCGGCCGATCGCCCGGGAGCACGTCGGGCTCGCCACCGAAATCTCGCGGCGGTATCCGCTCGCGCACGGGGCGCCGGTACACATCGGCGACCCGGCGGAGATCGGCATCGCGTCGCTCGCCTCGCCGGACTGGGGCGACCCGCCGGTCGTGGGCGAGGACGAGGTCCCGATGTTCTGGGCCTGCGGCGTGACCCCGCAGAACGCGATCCGCCACGCCCGGCTGCCGCTCTGCATCACCCACCAGCCCGGCCGCATGCTCGTCACTGACGTGGCGGAGGACGCCGAGGTCCCGGTAATCGCGGGTTAAGGCCCGCGGCCGGGCACGCCCGCAGGATTCGTCGGATCGCGGTGCACCCACCGAATGCCGACGCGTGTTCCCCGGCCCGGGTTCGGGCCGGCTCATTCAACCAAGGAGGCTCCATGAAGAAAACCATCAAGACGGCGCTGGTCGGCCTGGCGCTGGCCGTGGCCGGCAGCGCGGCCGCGCAGAAGCCGGTCATCATCAAGGGTGTGGGCACCTGGGGCAATCTGAGCCCCTACCAGCTGCACGAAGGCCCGTTCTGGAACGAGTACATCGCCAAGGCGTCGGAAGGCCGCATCGTCGGCGAGATGAAGCCGCAGACCGAACTCGGCCTGAAGGGCTTCGAGATCATGCGTCTCGTCAAGAACGGCGTGTTCGACTTCGCCTACGGTCTGCCCGGGTATGTCGCCGCGGAGAACGCCGTGTTCGAGGGAGCCGACCTCTCCTCCGTCACGCAGGACATCGAAACCCAGCGAAAGGTGGCCGACGCGTACTTCCCCATCCTAGAGAAAGCGTTCGCGGACATCTACAACGCCAAGCTGCTGCAGCTCTACACGTTCCCGAGCCAGATGCTCTGGTGCAAGCCCGAGATCAAGAACATCGACGACCTGGCCGGCAAGAAGATCCGCGTGTACGCGACTTCGCTCGGCGACTTCGTCGAGGGCGTGGGCGGCGTGTCGGTCACCGTACCGTTCGCCGAGGTGGTCCCCGCCCTCGAGAAAGGCGTGGTCGATTGCGGCATCACCGGCACCATGCCGGCCTACAAGGCCAAGTGGGGCCAGGTGGCCACTCACGCGTACACCATGCGCGTGGGCTGGGGCCTGTCGTTCGGCGCGATGAACATGGACAAGTGGAAGTCGCTGTCGCCCGAGACCCAGGCGTACCTGAAGGGCGAACTCGACGCGCTGACCGACCGCATGTGGGCCGAGACCGCAAAGGAAGACTCGGTGGCCGTGAGCTGCATCACCGGCGGCGAGTGTCCGATCGGCGAGCCGGCCAACATGACGCTGGTCAAGCCGAGCAAGGAAGACCTGGCCAAGCGTGACCAGATCGCCACCGATGTCGTGCTCGCCCGCTGGGCCGAGCGTTGCGGTGCCGAGTGCGCACAGCAGTGGAACGAAACGGTCGGCAAGATCCTGGGCCTGACCGCGAAGGCCAAGTAAGGCGGTTGACTGGGCGCGTCCCACTGGACGCGCCCGCCGTGCGATGACGAGGCCATCGCACGGGCGGTTGCCGGTCCGGCGATGCCGACCGGCGACTGTCGAAAGCCCTGGGACGGCTCCGGCCGGCAGGGCTTCCGACAGTCTACGCAGGGGAACATCACGATGATCGATCGATTGCTGTCGACCGCCACCCGGGTGAGCACCTGGCTCGTCTGGTTCGGTGGCGCGCTGCTCATCGGCGCAGCGCTGCTCGTGACCGTCGAGGTGTTCTCGCGCAAGCTGTTCAACGTGAGCATGGCCGGCGCGGACGAACTGTCCGGCTATGCGTTCGGCGTGGCCACCTCGCTGGCCATGGCCTATGCGCTGTTCCACCGCGCTCATATCCGCGTGGATGCCGCCTACACCTTCTTTCCCCGTTGGCTGCGTCGCGTGGCCGACCTCATCGGGCTGTTGCTGCTGCTCGGCCTCACGGTGGTCATCGCCACAACGGCCTGGGACCTGGTGGCCGACACGGTGGAGTACGGCTCGCGCTCCATCACGCCGATGCGTACGCCACTGATCATTCCGCAGGCGCCTTGGCTGGCCGGCTGGATCTTCTTCATCCTCTGCATGGTGCTGGTGCTGGTGGCCGCGGTGGTCAAGCTGGCCACCGGCAGGGCCGCCGAGGCCGACCGCCTGATCGGCGTGCCCTCGGTGCAGGAACAGATCGACGAGGAGCGCAACTGATGAACGCGTTCCCTGTTTCGCCACGCCTCCCGCGGCCACGCGCGGCGAACCGGCTGACAGGAGTCCGGCCATGCTGACCAAGGCGGGACTCATCCTCATCGCACTGATCGTGCTCGCGGTGCCGGTGGCCGCCTCGCTGGGCTGGCTCGCGCTTATCCTGAACTGGCTCGAGTCGCCGATGCCGCTGCACCGCGCGCTCGGCGACATGGTCTGGCAGACCGGTACCGATTTCCTGCTGGTGGCCATTCCCATGTTCGTGCTCATGGGCGAGATCCTGCTGCGTGCCGGCGTCACCGAACGCATGTACGAAGGCATGATCAAGTGGCTCGGCTGGCTGCCCGGCGGACTCATGCATTCGAACATCGGCTCCTGCTCGCTGTTCGCCGCCACCTCCGGCTCCTCCGTGGCCACCGCCGCCACGATCGGCACGGTCGCCCTGCCTCAGGTGGCCAAGCGTGGCTACAACGAACCCTTGTTTCTGGGCACCGTGGCGGCCGGCGGCACCCTGGGCATCCTGATCCCGCCGTCGATCAACCTCATCCTCTACGGCCTGCTCACCGACACCTCGGTGCCCGAGCTCTATCTGGCCGGCTTCCTGCCCGGCCTGGCGCTGGCGCTGCTGTTCATGCTGACCATCGTCATCGCCTGCAAGCTGCGCCCGGCCTGGGGCGGCGAGGCCGTCCGTGCGACGTGGGGCGAGCGTATCGGCGCCCTGCCCTCGCTGCTGCCGCTGCTGCTGATCTTCTTCGTGGTGGTGGGCTCCATCTACGCGGGCTGGGCCACTCCCACCGAGGCCGCCTCGCTCGGCGTGGTGGCCTCCATGGGCCTGGCCGCCGTGAACCGCAAGCTCACCCTGGGCATGCTGCGCCTGGCCATCGAAGGCACGATGCGTACCACGGCCATGATCATGCTGATCATCCTGGCCGCGGTGTTCCTGAACTTCGT
>JAUIAI010000408.1 GCA_030425615.1 Gammaproteobacteria bacterium | reverse complement strand
CGCAGGGGCTTCGACGAGCAGGGTCTGACCGGGTTGCACGCGCGTGAAGCGCACGGGCGCATCGCTCACCACGAGCTGCGCGCCCTCCTGGCTTACCAGGGTGTAGCGCGAGCCCGCCAGATCGCCCGGTTCGGGGAAGTCTTCGCGGCAGTGCGAGCCGCGGCTGTTCTCACGCCGGCCGGCAGCCGCCGTGATGACCTTGGACAGCAGGATCTGGCTGTCGAGGTTGAGCCAGTCCGACCAGGTGAGGTTGAACGCGCGATCGCCGTCGGCGATGCCGGTGTGTTCGAGTTCGTCACCCAGCGAATCGAGCATGTCGACCGCGCGATCGAGCAACTGGCGCGAGCGGATGATGCCGGCGTTGTCCCACATGCCCTCGAGCAGGCGCTCGCGTATGACGTTGATGTTGCCGCGCGGCAGGCGGAACGGCCGGGTGACGCGATCGATCTCGGCGGCGATGCGGTCGGTGTCGGGCTCGGGCAGGCTGCGCTCGCCGGCGACGTCGCGGGCCATCACGTCGCCCGCGATGCCGCCATAGACGGTGGAGTTGGCCACGCCGTTGCCGCCCAGGCGGTTGGCGCCGTGTACGCCGCCGGCGTCTTCGCCCGCCACGTACAGGCCCGGGAGCGTCGTGCGGGTGTGCACGTCGGTGACCACACCGCCCATCAGATAGTGGGCGGTGGGCACCACCTCGACCTGGCCGCCGGCCAGGTCGAAGCCGCAGTCGGCGCAGCGCTCGACCATGCCCTTGAACTGGCGGCGCACTTTCTCCGGGCCGAGGTGGCCCATGGCGATGTAGATGCCGCCGTTGGGCGTGGTGCGCCCGGCCTGCATCTCGCGGTACATCGACTGCGAGACCAGATCGCGCGTGGCCCGTTCGCCTCGCTCGTGGTAGTTGAACATGAAGCGCTCGCCCTGCCCGTTGAGCAGGTAGCCGCCGGCCCCGCGCAGGCCTTCTTCGATGATCGTGCCGGTGATGCGGGTGTCGCGACCGGCGAGCACGCCCGTGGGGTGGAACTGCACCATCTCCATGTCGCGCAGACTCAGCCCGGCGCGCAGTGCCATGGCCAGGCCGTCCATGCTCTTGTCGCCCGAGGGCGTGTGGTACTTGTACATGGTGGGCCCGCCGCCCGTGGCCAGCAGCACGGCCCTGGCGCGCACGAAACGGAAGCTGCCGCGGCGAACGTCCAGCAGCAACACCCCGGCGATGCCCTGCCCGTCACGGGTGGGGATCAGGGCCACGGCGCGGTGCTCTTCGAGCCGCTCGATGCCGGGCCGTGCCCACACCTGTTCCATCAGCCGGTTGATGATCTCGATGCCGGTGAGATCACCCTTGTGCACGGTGCGATCGAAGGTCTGGCCGGCGAAGGCCTTGCCGTGCAGACTGCCGTCGGGATTGCGGTCGAAGAAGCAGCCGATCTCGTTCTCGAGTTCGCGCACGCGCTCGACGGCCCGGGTCACCAAGGTCCAGGCCATTTCCTGGTCGGGCAGCCACTTGCCGCCTTCGATGGTGTCCATGAAGTGACGCTCGACGCTGTCACCGGGAATCAGCGCCACGTTGTAGCCGCCCTGCACCATGCGCGTACAGCCAGACTTGCCGAGCAGGCCCTTGCAGGCGATGGTCACCGACAACTGCGGCGCCGCCTTCTTGGCGTGCAGCGCGGCGAACAGGCCGGCGCCGCCGGCGCCCAGGATCAGTATGTCGGTTGCGAGCGTTTCGTAGGCAGCCACGACTCAGGCTCCGATCAGGAAGGCCGTGCCGGCCAGGGCGGCGAGGCCGACGCTCGCCATGACGAGCCGGCGCTGGCCCGGGCGCCAGCCGCGTGTCTCGATCATCACGATGCGCAGGCCGCCGAGCAGATGCACGGCCAGGCAGAAGACCAGCAGCGCCTCGGCGAGCTTGACCAGCGGCTGCTGCGTCCAGGCGAGGAATCCGTCCAGTGCCGGCGCCCCGCGCAGCGCCAGGCCCAGCACCGCGAAGTGAAACGGCAGGAACACCGCCAGCGCGATGCCGCTCATGCGGTGCACGAATGCCGCCGACCACAATGCGTCGCGCCGGTAGGCGGTGTTGCGCGGCCGGCCCGCGCGGCCCGGCGCTGCCCCGAGGGCGTTCATGCGAGCACCACCGCATACACGGCGCGCAGTCCCAGCAGCGCCAGGACCAGGCCGGTGCCCCAGAGCACGGCAGCCAGCAGTACCGGCGAGGTCTTCAGGTGCGCCGGCGCCCACTCGGCGAACACGTTGCGGATGCCGATCGCGCCGTGCAGCGCCGCGGCAAGCACGAACAAGCCGTAGAACAGCCCCCAGCCGATCGAGCCCTGGGTGCGCCCCAGGATGCTGGCCGCCGACAGTCCGCTGGCTGTGGCGTAGAAGATCACGAACAGGTGCACGGCCAGAAGAGGCACGAGGACCAGGGCGCTCGCACGCTGCAGCAGATAGAGCCGGAAGCTCATCGCGTGCCCGCCTTCGACCACGAGCGCAGGGCCATGCGCTTGAGCCCGGCGATGCCGGCCGTGGGATTCAGCCGTTGCGGGCAGTGCTGCTCGCACGACTGGTGGGTGTGGCAGGCCTGGCAGCCGCCCTTCTGCGTGACGGCCGACAGACGCGCGGCCTGCGCGCCGTCGCGCTCGTCGTTCTGCAACGTCCAGGCGCGGTTGAGCGCGGCCGGGCCGAGGTAGTCCGGGTTCCAGCGCACCGTGTCGCAGGCCGACCAGCACACCCCGCAGTTGATGCACTCGATCCCGCGGTCGGCCTCCTGGCGACGCGGGTCCGACGGCGCCACCGGCGCGACGTCGTCGTCACGCGTGCGGGTGGGTTCGAAGACGCCGCGGGCCTCCTGCCAGCGCTCGAAAAATCGCGTCATGTCGACGGCCAGGTCTTTGATGACCGGCAGGTTGGCGAGCGGCGCGACCTCGAGCTCACCGTTTTCGATGACCTTCGAGACGTGAGTGCGGCAGGTCCAGCGGGGGCGGCCGTTGACCGTCATCGCGCAAGAGCCGCAGACCCCCACCCGGCAGGCGAAGCGGTAGGCGAGCGTGGGATCGAGTTCGCGCTGCACGTAGGTGACGACGTCGAGCACCGTCTGGCTCTCGTTACGCGGTACCTCGAACGTCTGGTAGCCGCCCTCGTCGCCTCCCCGCCAAACCCGCAGCCTGATGCTCGGCATCGCCTGTCCCTCGAACGCTTCACGCCGCGATGCTACGGCAGGCCGCACTTGAGAAACAGTCGACATGAATGGACCATTGCTGCAGAATTTCTCAAGTAAAGGCCCACCCATGAACCTCGTCCATCTGAGAACCCTGGTCGCCATCGCCGAGCATGCGTCGTTCGCGGCGGCCGCGCGCATCCTGGACCTGAGCCAGTCGGCGGTGAGCCTGCACATCCGCACGCTCGAGTCCGATCTGGGCCGGCCACTGTTCGACCGCTCGGCGCGCCCGCCGGTGCTCACCGACACCGGCCGCGCGGCGGTTGCCCGCGCCAAGGACATCCTGGCACTCACCGACGAACTGCGCGCCGCCACGGGCGACGGCGGCGAGGTGCAGGGCCGCCTGCAGCTCGGCGCCGTCGGCAACACGCTGACCGGCCTGTTGCCGCAGGCGCTGAGTGCGCTGCGCAGCGAACATCCAGGTCTGCACCTGGAAATCGTCTCGGGCGTGTCCAGTCAGCTGCTCGGCATGGTGCAGAGGCGCCGGCTCGACGCGGCGATCATCTCCGACTACGAAGACGCCGAGCGCACCATCGACTGGCGCCCCTTCCTGCGCGAGCGCCTGGTGCTGATCGTGCCGCCGGGCCCCGGCGAAGCCGACGTGCACCGGCTGGTGCGCACGCACCCGTTCATTCGTTACACGCCGTCGGCCGCCGTGGGCCGGGTGATCGATCGCGCGATCGAGCGCCTGAACCTGCAGCCGCGCGAGAGCATGCGCCTGGACTGGCTGGAGGCGATCGAGGCGATGGTGGCCAACGGCCACGGCGTGGCGATCGTGCCCGAGCGGCGCATCCGGCCGCTCATGGGGGTTCGCCTGGTCGACCTGCCCGGCCCGGCCCATCACCGGACCCTGGGCATGATCGAACTCACCGGCAACCCCAAGCGCCGCCTCACCGACCTGGTGTTCGCCAAGCTGTTCGAGACCAGCACCGCCGGGCAAGCGCCCAAAGCGGTGCAGACCGGCCGCCCGGTTCGCATGCCCGATACTTCGTCCTGATCCCCGGCGCACCCCGCCGCCTGCC
>JAUIAI010000407.1 GCA_030425615.1 Gammaproteobacteria bacterium | reverse complement strand
GGTGAGCACCGGTGTCGCGACCGTATTGTCGACGGCCACGCATCCGCCACCCGCACGGGCGCGCGAGGCGGCTGCGGCGATGTCGCAGACGTCCCAGGTCGGATTCGCCGGTGTCTCCAGCCAGAGCAGATCGAGCGGCTCGCGCAGCAGAGCTGCAAGATCACGGGTCCCGCAGGCGTCCGCGGCGTCGGCCGACTCCGCCGGGGAATAGAAATCGAGCCGCCAGTCCATACGGGCGGCCTCCTGGCGCAGCCAGTTGCGCAGCGACCAGTACATGACCCGGGGCGCCACCACACGGGCGCCGCGCGGCAGCGCGCGGAGTATCGCGCAGGCCGAGGCCATGCCGGAGGAGAACAACAGGGTTCGCGCGCCGCCTTCCAGGGTGGTGAGCAGGCGCTCGGCCGGCGCGTACGCGGGACTGTGATCGCGGGCGTAGACCGCTCCGCCGGGGTATCCGCCGTCCGCACCCCGCTCGAACGTGGTCGACAGATGAACGGGCTCGACGAGCGCCCGGTACGGCGGCCCGATCCGGTTGCCCCCGTGGGCGGCAACCGTTTCCGGGGCCAGTCCTTCCCCGGCGGTGCCCGGCCGGCGGCCGCCGCGTTCCGTGGAGTCCTGCGTCATCGGTTGTGCACCTCGGATTGGACGCAGCGCCCCGGGTTGGGGCGCCATCGCACACGAAGTGTATGAGCCCGGGACGGATCCCGGAACCGCGACGCGGGACCCGCGCTCAGGTCGTGGTCATCGCACCGCCGAAACGGTTACGGTCGGGAACCACGAACCGGCGCGGCTCGGACGAACGCGGAACTTCTTCCGGTGCATCGCCGGCCCCCGGCTCGGCCGCATCGGCTCGCGCCTCGTCGGCCGGTGCCACGGGCGCAGCCTGCGCACGGGACTCGTCCGGGCCGTCGGGCCGGTCGGCGCCAGGCTCCTCGGCCGGGCCGTTCCCGGTGAGCGGCAGCAGCTTGGCCAGGTGGTCACGCACGCCTTCCATGTTGACATGGATGACGTTCATCGATCCGCCCTGGGTGGGGAACGCGATCGAGATGTCGTCTCCGCGAAGCATCGCCGGGAACAGCGCGTTCTGCCTCTCGAGCCGCACCACGTAGCGCGAGGCTCCGTTCGAGGTCAGCACTCCGCAGGTGGAGGCGATCACGCCCACCTGCTTGGCGGAATTGATCAGCAGCGGGTAACGCGACCCCGGCACGCAGCCGGCGATGGGCTCGACGAACACGCCGCACTCGCCGTCGTTGCAGACCGCTGCGACCGCACCTGCCCGATCACGCGCCACCAGCTCGATGCTGCCGTCGGGAGCCGGCTCGAGCAGCTGCCAGCGCGCGCCGGCGGGAGCCTGGTCTTCGTCGGCCCCGCTCCGTTCTGCCGCAATCGCGCCGGATGTGACCCAGCAGGTCACCAGCGTCGTGACAACAGCCCGACTCTTTCCAGTCAAATTCACCATGGCGTCACCTTTCGCGTTGGAATGCCATGGTTCATGCATACGCCGTGCCGCCCAGTGCCCCCGCCCGTCGGCCGACGAGCGGTGTGCGGCGGGGCTCAGGCCGTGATCATCGCAGCGCTGAATCGTTTGCGGTCGGGGACGATGAAGCGGCGGGGCTTGGCGGGCGGCCCGCCCCCACCGGCCTCTGATCCGGCGCGCGGTGCGGGGCCCTGCCCGTCGCGGGCTCCATCGTCGGACGCGTGTCCGCCGGCCGCACCGGCAGATGACTCCTCGAACGGCAGCGGCCTGAGCGCGGCGCCGGCGTTGCTGCTCGTCAGCGGCAACAACCTGGCGAGATGCTCGCGCACGCCGGCCATGCTGACTCGGATGACGTTCACCGAACCCTCCTGCGTCGGAAACGCGATGGTGACCTCGTCGCCGCGCAGCATGGCCGGGAACAACGCATTCTGTTTCTCGGGCCGGACCACGTACCGCGACGACCCGTTCGAGGTAAGGACGCCGCAGGTGGAAGCGAACACGCCCACCTGCCTGGCCGAGTTGATGAGCAGCGGGTACCGTGAACCCGGCACGCAGCCGGCCACGGGCTCGATGAACACGCCGCACTCCCGTTCGTTGCAGACCGCCGCGATCGCGCCTGCCCGATCGCGGGCGACGAGCTCGACACTGCCGTCGGGGGCCGGCTCGAGCAACTGCCAGCGCGCACCGGCGGTCTCGCGTGCCTCGTCCGACGGTTGCGTGGCCGCAAATGCACCGGACGTGCTCCAACAGGCCGCCACCAGCGTCACGACGACCCTTGTCATTCCTCTCGAATTCACCATGGCGTGACCTTGCACATTGGGAGCCTGCTGCCTTGATAACCGGCCGCGGGAGGGCGGGCAATGCCGCCGACTAGAATTGAGTGAGAACAACAACAGAACCGACCGACCGGAGACCCTGATGAGTGCCGCCCGCCCCCGCCCGTTCACCCTGCACGTTGACGAAGCCGAAATCACCGATCTGCGTGAGCGTCTGGCGCGGACCCGGCTGCCCGATCAGACCCCGGGCGAACCCTGGGCTTACGGAACCGATGTCGGCGCGCTCTCGGGGCTGCTCGAATACTGGCGTCAGGGCTACGACTGGCGCGCGAGCGAGGCCAGGCTGAACGCCTGGCCGCAGTACAAGATGCAACTCGCCGGCATCGATCTGCACTTCCTGCATGTCCCGGGCCGGGGTGCGCCGGAGGGTCCGGAGCCCCTGCCCCTGCTGCTCTCGCACGGCTGGCCAGGGTCGGTGTTCGAGTTCATGTCGGTCCTGGGGCCCCTGACCGACCCGGCCGCCCACGGCGGCGACCCCGCGGATGCGTTCACGGTGGTGGCGCCGTCGCTGCCCGGATACGGCCTTTCGTTCACGCCGGGCCAGAAGCGCTTCGGCTGCGTGGAGATCGCCGATTGCTTCGTCGAACTGATGACCGACGTGCTCGGCTACGAGCGTTTCGGCGCCCAGGGCGGCGACTGGGGCTCGTTCATCACCTCTCGCCTGGGCTGGGCGTATCCGGAGCGCCTGACCGGCATCCACCTGAACATGATGCCCCTGCGTCGCGACTTCCGCGACAAGGACGCGCTGAGCGCGGAGGAGAAGCGCTATCTGGAAGAGCTCGCGCTCTTCCTGAAGGAGGAGACGGGATACCAGTGGATCCAGGGCACGCGCCCGCAGACGCTGGCGTTCGGTCTCACGGATTCCCCGGCAGGCCTTGCCGCCTGGCTGCTCGAGAAGTTCCAGCGCTGGACGGACTGCGACGGCAACCCCGAGAACGCGCTGTCGCGCGACGAGATGCTCGCCGACATCAGCCTCTACTGGTTCACGGGCTGCATCGGCGCCTCTTTCTGGCCCTACTACGACCGCATGCACAGCGCCTGGCCGATCCCGTCGGAGCCGCCGATCACGGTGCCCACGGGCTACTGCCAGTTTCCGTTCGAGATCCTTCGGCCACCCCGCTCGATGGCCGAGCGGGTCTATACGAACATCCAGCGCTGGAGCGAATTCGACAAGGGCGGCCATTTCGCGGCCATGGAGCAGCCGAAGACACTCGTCGACGAGATCCGGACCTTCTTCCGACCGCTTCGCGCGTGAACGTGCACGGGGCGGTCCCGGATCCGGGACCGCCCCGCCGGCGGGCATGCCGGGACGCCCCGCGTCCGGGGCGCCCGGCAGCAGACGCTCAGCCCGCCTTCACGGGCACGTAGAGCCGGCTGCCGTCGCGCTCGATCAGGAAAGCGAGCGGACGCTCGGCGTCACGCGCGAGCTTCGAGAGCTCTGCCGGGTCCGTGACGGGCTTGCGGTCGACCGACACCAGCACATCGCCCGGGCGCAGTCCGGCGCGTCGCGCCGGCCCCTCGACCGCGGTGATACGCAGACCGTCAGGCATTCCGGCGGCCCGCTCCTGCTCGGTCACGCCCCGCACGGTGAGACCCAGCTTGGGTTCGGCGTCGGTCACCGGCTCGGCCGACGCGACCTTCTTGCCGTCGAGCGCCATGAGTTGCGCCTCGATCTCACGCGGCTTGCCGTCGCGCAGCACGGTCAGCCGCACCTTCGCCCCGGGTTCGCGCAGCGAAATGATCGACGGCAGTTCGGACGAGGTCTTGACCGTCTCGTCGTCGACCGCGGTGATCACGTCCCCCGGCTCGAGACCGGCGGCCGCGGCGGCCGTGTCGGCACTGACCTCCGACACCAGCGCTCCGGTGACATCGTCGAGTCCGAATGCCTTGGCCAGCGACGGGGTCACCGGCTGGATGGCCAC
>JAUIAI010000406.1 GCA_030425615.1 Gammaproteobacteria bacterium | reverse complement strand
AGGCCGGCGCGACGACACCGGCGGCATCACCCGCGAGCACGATGTCGCGTCCGTTGTCCCATCGCCTGCGCGGCCGCATGGGAATCGGCGCCCCCTCGCGGCGTATGGTCGCGCAAGCGCTCAGACCCGCCCGGTCGCGGAGTTCGTCCACGGCACGACGCAGCGAGAAGCCCTTGCGGGCCGAGCCCACGCCCACGCTCACGGTGTCACCGTGCGGAAAGACCCAGGCATAGAAGTCCGGCGAGAGCAGGCCGTCGTAGTGCACCTCGCAGCGTCGCGCGTGATAGCCGGGCACACCGGTGACAGGCGCCTCGATGATCTCGTGATACGCGGAGACCTGGGGCACGGTCTCGGGCTTGGGCAGCATTTCGCGCGCCACGCGCGAGGCCGCGCCGTCGGCGCCCACCATGAACCGGGTCGTGACGCGCTGAGGTGCACCCGCCTCTCCCGTGGCCAGGCGCACCACGAGGCGGCCGTCGGCCTCGCGCTCGTGACCGAGGTAGACGCCACGAACGCGCTGCGCGCCGGCGGCGGCCGCACGCTCGCGCAACCACTCGTCGAAGCACTCGCGGTCCACCATGCCGACGTAACCGTCGTCGATGGGCATGTCCACGTGACGCGCCGAAGGCGCGACGATGCGCGCCGAGCCGATGCGGGCAACCAGCAGAGAGTCGGGGATGTCGAACTCGCGCATGAGTGCCGGCGGCACCGCGCCGCCGCAGGGCTTGATCCGGCCGAGCCGGTCGACGAGCAGGGTGCGGCGACCCGCGCTCGCGAGCTCGTGGGCGGCAGTCGCGCCGGCCGGCCCGCCGCCGATCACCACGGCGTCGTAGTCAGGTCGAGTCATGTCAGCGGCTCCAGTCTGTCGGGGCGGATCGAAGCCGTGGCCGGATCGACGACGGAACCGTGCCCCGGGGCCTCTGCGTGCCGCGACGCTTCCGCGCGCACGGTGCCCGGTTCCGAGGACAACCCACCCCCGCCACCGGCGAGCCGCCACGCAAGTACGCCGGAGGCCACGAACAGGCCCGCCTCGACAGCGAACACGAGTCCGTAGCCGAGCGTGGGCGAGCCCAGCACCCAGCGGGCGAGATCGCTCGCGGCCGCTCCGGCGAATCCGCCGAAGCCGAATGCGAGCGCCTGGGCCGCGCCCCATGTCCCCATGCGCAGCCCCTGCCGGCCCGCGTGACCGCGCGTGACCAGATTCATCATCGTCGCGATGGCGGCCACGGCGTAGGCACCGTTGGCGGCCCCGAGCACGAAGACGTTCGCCCGGATCGGCCAGTCGCCGCCGCTCAGCGACGACAGAGCGATGCCGAACAGCGCCAGCGCGGAGGCTGCGCAGCCGGCGAGCGTCCATCGCCAGAGCCGGCCGTTCGCGCCGGCACCCCGTCCGCCGCGCGCCAGCAGCGCCACGAGCACCATGCCCAGCAGCACCCCGCCGTGCTGCACGGACGACAGTGCGGTGGACTCGCCCGGCGTCATCCCGAAGGCCGCGCCGGCGAACGGTTCGAGGATCAGGTCCTGGGCGCTGTAGGCGAGCATCGACACGAACACGAACACGGCGAAGCGGCGGGTCTGCGGCTCTGCCCACACCTCGGCGAACGCGCGTACGAATCCTGCGAGCAGGCCATGGCCGGCGTCGGGCGCCGCCTCACACGGCGCGGCCGCGGACCCCGGAGCGGGACGGACGGGCACAGGCGCAGGCAACCGTCGCTCGAGCCCGGTCACGGCCACACAGGTGACCCCCCAGGCCAGGACACCGACCCCCGCCGTGATCGCGAGCAGGCGCAGGGGCGAGTACGGGTCCAGAACCGTCGCGACCAGCGCGGTCGTGACGACGAAGCCCACGATCATCATCACCCAGACGAGCGTGGCGGCCGGGGCACGCCTGCGCGCGCCCGCCACCGCGGCCAGCAGCACGAGCAGCGCGGTGCCTCCCGCGCCCACCCCGATGCCGATCAGGGCGAAGGCCAGGGCGGCCACGACGAGCGCCAGCGGCACGGACAC
Organism: Gammaproteobacteria bacterium; assembly: GCA_030425615.1. Lineage (GTDB taxonomy): Bacteria > Pseudomonadota > Gammaproteobacteria > Burkholderiales > Burkholderiaceae_E > JAUIAI01. The sequence continues at coordinate 2,231 of JAUIAI010000406.1, read as the reverse complement.
CGCGGCGATCAGGATCGCCAGCGCCGCGCCGATCGCGCCGAGCATCAGAACCCCGACGCCGCCGATGATCCAAGGCGTGCGCCGCCCCGCACGATCCGACCCGTGCCCCATCAGCGGGCGCATCACCTGCACCGCGTAGTGCAACCCGACGAGCGCACCGGGAACGGCAGCCGCCCAGGCCAGTTCGATGACCATGATGCGGTTCATGGTGGAGGTCGTGAGCACGACGATGGCGCCGAGCGCCGCCTGCACCAGGCCCAGCCGGATGATCGCTACCCAGCCCAGCCCGTCGTCGGATCCGCTCCGCGTCGTTTCCATCTCCCTTCCCTCCGTGCGGACCCTTGCGTCGGTCCGCGGTGTCAGAGCCGCGCGATCGCCGCAGCCGTCACCATCATTCCGCTCACGTAACAGAGCACGCCCCAGGCGCTGAACCAGGTGGCCCGCGCCACCGGCGATCGCACGAAACGGGCGAACAAGACGATCTGCACGAGCATCAGCGCCGCCACCAGCAGCGCGGACCCCGTTGCATCGAGTGCGGCCAGGCCGGCCACGACCACCGCCTGCGGAACCAGCATCGCCAGACCCGCCCACCAGGCCGCCCCGGTGGCGCCCAACTGCACGGGCAGCGACGCGACGCCGCTGACCCGGTCGCCCCGAATGGATTTGAAATCGTTGAGGGTCATGATCCCGTGCGCGCCGAGGCTGTAGAGCGCGGCCGCGACCCAGACGGGCCAGGCCGGCACCCCGCCGACGAGCATCACGCTGGCCCCGGTGACCCAGGGCAGCCCCTCGTAGCAGAGCCCGACCACCGCATTGCCGATCCAGCCGTTGCGCTTGAACCGGGCGGGTGGAGCGCTGTAAGCCCAGGCGAGCAGCAGGCCCACGACCGCGGCGGCGAACACCACGGGCCCCAGGGCGACCGCCACCAGCAGGGACAGCAGGGTCCAGACCACCGACAGGCCGAAGCCCCAGCGCCCGGGCAGGCGGCCCGATGGAATCGGCCGCTCGGGCTGATTGATTGCGTCGACGTCGCGGTCGTACCAGTCGTTGACCGCCTGGCTGCAGGCGCACACCAGGGGTCCGGCCAGCAGCACGCCGAGCACCACCGCGCCGGCGCGATCGGCGACGGGCTGACCGCTGCTGACCACGCCGCAGGCGAATGCCCACATCGGCGGGAACCAGGTGACCGGCTTGAGGAATTCGAGCACCACGGCCGGCGAGGGCCGGGGTGGGGCAAGCCGCTGTGCATGGGTGGAAGCCATGCGGCCAATCTAGGCCTGACACCCGGGAGTGTCAAGAAACAATTACGTTCTGATCGTCAACCGAAATTGACTTCTACGAACGAATCAGGCGCTGCCGTCCGCCCCGTCGAGATCGCCGATCCCGAATCTGCGCATCTTGACGTACAGGCTCTGGCGGCTGAGCCCCAGCATCTCCGCGGCCATGGCGCGGTTGTCGTTGCTGAGTTCCAGCGCGGTCTCGATGCACATGCGCTCGATGAGGTCGTCCGTTTCCCGGACGATCTCCTTGAGCGGCACCCGACCGACGAGCTCGGTCAGGTGCTCGACCGAGCCACGGTCCAGCGCCGGCGAACTCACACCGGCGCGCTCGCCCATGCGCGGACCGACGTCCCGGATGCCGAAGACGTAGCGCACGGGCTCGGACTCGGGCAGCACGCTGGCAGACACCTCCACGGAGTGCACGCTGCCGAACTCGCTCTGCAGCACGGTGGGGAATCCCGCCACCAGACCGCGGTCGCCGAGGGCGGCGATCATCAACGCCATGTCGACGCCGGGCCGGCCCAGCCAGCGCTCGATGGGTTCGCCGATGGCGCGCACCGCGCCTGCGAGCTGGGCGAGTTCCAGGAACATCCCGTTGGCGATGACGATCCGGCCGTCCGCCTCCGTGACGACGACGGCGTCGTTGAGCGCCTCGGCGCCTTCGAGCAGGGCGGCGCGCTCCCGGGTGACGACCAGGGCGTCGGGCGCGGTGTCGACCGGCCGGACCCGCACGAGCGCCATCAGCTGCCGGTCCTGCCGGAAGGCGCTCGCCGACAGCACGCACTGCTGGAGGCTTCCCTTGAGCACGCCGCGCAGCTCCCCGGAGCCCGGCTCGGTGTGCAGCCGCTGCAGCCAGGCGATCATCTCGCGGTCGTCGGGCTCGTCGAACCCGAGCGGAAAGGTGCGACCGTTCAGGCGGGACACCTCCCGCCCGAAGAGGCGGGTGGACTC
>JAUIAI010000405.1 GCA_030425615.1 Gammaproteobacteria bacterium | reverse complement strand
CCCAGAGGGTTTCGAACCCGTCCCGATGCGCCCGAACCCCTATATCGACCCCCTCGGGCCGTTGTATGGCAAGTACGAGGACGGTGGGCTGACGCTCGGCCTGCGCATCGAGCGGCGTCACTGCAATCCGGCCGGCAACTGTCACGGCGGCATGCTGATGACCCTGGCGGACATGCTGTTGATCTTCAACGCGAACGTGCAGAGCGGCAATGACACCTTCATGCTCACGGTGAATCTGAACTGCGACTTCCTCGGGCCGGCCCCGGAGGGCGTCTGGCTCGAGGGGCGCGCCAAGCTGCGACGGGCGGGACGCAGCCTGGTGTTCGTCGACGGTCTGTTCGAGGCCGCGGGCAAGCCCGTGGCGCGCGTGAACGGGTTGTTCAAGCCCACCGGCGAGCCGCGGAACCACGCCGCATGAGCGTCGCCAGCCCGCCGCTCGAGGGAATCCGCATCGTCGATCTCAGCACCGTCGTATTCGGGCCGTACGCGAGCCAGACGCTGGCCGATTACGGCGCCGAGGTGATCAAGGTCGAGCATCCTGACGGCGAGAGCACCCGCTACACCGGACCCGCTCCCGAACGGGGCCTGTCGGCGGTCTTCATGGGCGCCAACCGAAACAAGCGCAGCGTCGCGCTCGACCTCAAGCAGGCCGCGGCCCGCGACGCCCTGGCTGCGGTGATCGCGACGGCAGATGTCTTCATGCACAGCATGCGCCCCCAGAAACTCGCCGCGCTCGGACTCGACGCCGACACCCTGCTCGGGCGTCACCCCTCGCTGGTCTACGCGAATCTCGTGGGGTTTGCGAGCAACGGGCCGTACGCGGGCCGGCCGGCGTACGACGACATCGTCCAGGGCCTGTCGGGCAGCGCCGACCTGATGGCGCGCACCACCGGCGAGCCGGCGTACTTCCCGACCGTGGCGGCCGACAAAGTGTCCTCGCTCGTCGCCGTGCACGGCATCATGGCCGCGCTGCTGAGACGCGCACGCGACGGCGTCGGCGGCCTGGTCGAAATCCCGATGTTCGAGGCCGCCACTTCGTTCAATCTGGTCGAGCACTGGTTCGGCGCCACCTGGGAGCGAACGCCCGGTCCCCTCGGCTATCCGCGGGCGCTCGCCCGCTGGCGACGTCCGCTGGCCACCCTGGACGGCCACGTCTGCCTGCTGCCCTACACGGACGCACAGTGGGCGCGTTTCTTCGCCGAGTGCGACGAGCCGGGGCTGGCCGGCGACCCGCGATTCGCCGACATCGCGGCCCGCACCGCCAACATCGAGGCCCTGTACGCCGAGGCCGGCCGGCTCGCCGCGCAGCGCACCACCGCGCAGTGGCTCGAGGCCTGCGAACGGCTCGAGATCCCCTGCGCCCCGATGAACCGGCTCGACGATCTTGCCGACGACCCGCATCTCTCGGCGACCGGCTTCTTCGTCGAGCAACGGGATCCGGCACTGGGCACGTTGACCATGCCGGCCTTCCCGGTCACCCTGGACGGACACCGCATGCCCTTGCGGCGTGCGCCCCGGCTGGGCGAACATACCTTCGAGACACTGGCCGCGGCCGGGCTCGATGCCGCGAGCATCGAGGCGTTGATCGCCCGTGGCGCGGCGGTTCAGGCCGGCCCCGGAGCGCCCCAGGACCCTCCCTCTCCAAAGGAAACCGCAAATGACTGACAGCGCAAAGATCGTGGGCTGGTCCCACGTGCCCTTCGGCAAGCTCGACGACCCGGATACCGAATCCCTGATGAGCCGTGTTTCGCTGGCCGCGCTCGAGCACGCAGGCGTGCCGACCAGCGAGGTCGACGGCATCTTCGTCGGCGTCATGAACAACGGCTTCACGAAGCAGGATTTCCAGGGCGCGCTCGTGGCGCTGGCCGATCCCTCGCTGGCCCACGTGCCGGCCACCCGCGTGGAGAACGCCTGCGCCACGGGCTCCACCGCGATCCACACGGCCATGAATTTCATCGAGGCGGGCCGCGGACGCATCGCGCTCGTGGTCGGTGCCGAGAAGATGACCTCGCTGCCCACGCGCGAGATCGGCGACGTCCTGCTGGGTGCGAGCTACTACCGCGAGGAGAACCGTCCGGGCGGCTTCGTGGGCGTGTTCGGGGGCATCGCCAAGGCCTACTTCGAACGTTACGGCGACCGCAGCGAGGAACTCGCCATGATTGCCGCGAAGAACCATCACAACGGCGTCAGCAACCCGTACGCGCAGGTCCGCAAGGACTTCGGCGTGGAGTTCTGCAACACGGTCTCCGACAAGAACCCCTACGTCGTCGAGCCGCTGCGCCGCACCGACTGCTCACTCGTCTCCGACGGCGCGGCGGCCCTCGTGCTCGCCGACGCCGAGACCGCGGCGCGCATGAAACGCGCGATCGGCTTTCGCGCGCGCGTGCAGGTCAACGACCTGCTGCCCATCTCGCGACGTGACCCGATCGAATTCAAGGGCGCCGCCATGGCCTGGCGCAAGGCGCTCGACGAGGCCGGCGCGTCACTGGACGACCTCGATCTGGTCGAAACCCACGACTGCTTCACGATCGCCGAACTCATCGAGTACGAAGCCATGGGGCTCGTCCCCCGCGGCGAGGGTCACCGCGCCATCCGCGAGGGCTGGACCCAGAAGGACGGCCGCCTGCCGGTGAACCCCTCGGGCGGGCTCAAGGCCAAGGGCCATCCGATCGGCGCCACCGGCGTGTCCATGCACGTGCTCGCGTCGATGCAACTCATGAACGAGGCCGGCGACATGCAGATCGCGGACGCCGGGCTCGCCGGCGTGTTCAACATGGGCGGCGCCTCGGTGGCCAACTTCGTGAGCATTCTCGAGCGCGAACGCTGAGTCCCGCTGGCCGGCCCCGGCGCGCCCCGTTCTTCCACTGAGGAAGGCGGGCGCGCGTCCGGAGGTTCAGCGCGGCGTGTTCACCCGGTCGCCGCTTCCCGTCGTGCACCAGTAGAGGCCGCGCACGTCCAGACGGCCGCGGTTCGGTCCGACCGGGTCGTGGCAGTCGGCACAGTTCGACGAGGCCGACTGGTGACCGAACTTCGCACGCAGTGTCTCGCACGCGAAGAAGCCGAAGTCCAGACTCACCCCGTTCGAGAGTTCGCTCACGTTGCCCGCCGCATCGACCGCCCGGGCGAAGAACGTGCGCGTCGATCGTGACACGGGCGCGTTCCCGCCGTTCAGATTGATGCCGGTATCGAAGGTATGGTCGGCACCGCGTCGGCCGCCGCCGAGATCACGGGTGACGATCAACGGCGAATCCTGACCGCTGCCCGAACTGCTCATCGTGAACAGGACTCGCTCGTCCGCTCGACCGGACGCGAACGACGCGCTCAGCGCGACGGTACGGTCCATGGTGCCGCGCCCGCTCACCAGCGTTCCCGTCATCGCCGCCTGGAGCGCGGGAATCGCGCTCTGAGGTGCGTTGGCCGAGGCGGTGATCGAGGGTCTGGCGGGCGCACGATTGTCGAACCGGATCCGGTACGGCGCGCTCAGCGGCCCCGCCACACCTGCGGCGGAGATCACCTGCACCCGGTATTCCAGGTCGCCCTCCCCGCCGGTCACGGCGGCCAGCCCCGCATCGGAAGTCGACCAGCTCGACCCCTGCGGCACCAGCGTCGCGAACAGGGTGTCGCCGCGCCAGAGCCGCAACGACTCGCCGGAATCGAGCGCCGAATCCAGCGAACCCACGAGCGTGGGGGTCTGGTCGTTGGTACTGCCGCCGCTCGCGACCGTGCCGGTCTGCGGCGCCACGTCGTCTTCCACCCGCAGGATGGTCGCGGACTTGGCCGGGCCGACCGTGGCCACCACGATGTCGTAGGGTGCGCTGTCCGCCCCGGATGCGCCGCCGGCGTTCAGCACGCGCGCCGTGAAGCGGTGCGTGCCGTCACCGAGGGCCGGACTGGCGAAGGTCCAGGCGGTTCCGGAAACGGACGCGGCACCGACGTCCACGCCGCTGCGCAGGACTCGAACCGATTCTCCGTCCGTCAGCGGCGCACTGACCGACCCGCGCAGCAGCGGCTCGGCGTCGTCCGTGACACCTCCCGATGCGATTTCGCCCTGCACCGCGCCGACGTCATCGGTCGCCGAGACGATGACCACCGTCGTGCTGCTGGGCGGCGGCACCGGCGTCTCGTCGGCCGAGCAGGCCAACTGCGGCGCCACCACGCGGTTGTGGCAATTCGCGCAGAACGTGCCCGGGTGGGTGTCCGGATGGCCGATCGGCAACTGGCAGCGCCCACCGGCAGGAT
>JAUIAI010000404.1 GCA_030425615.1 Gammaproteobacteria bacterium | reverse complement strand
CGGCGTGGATCGCCTCGTACTCCCCCGCGAGCGCTTCGGCCAGCGCCTCGACATAGGCCTCGTGCGTCGGATAGTGGCGATTGGGCATGAACTGCGCGACCACCCCCGGCGAGGCCGCGTTCATGAAGGCGCCCAGGGGGCGCGCACGGTCGTCGTGCCGCGCGAGATCGGCGCCGAGGGCGCCTTGCTGGCGCTGGCCGCCACTGCCCGTCATGCGTTGCGTGGCGGGCCCTGCGCAGGTCCGGATCTCGTGGTGGGCCACGGGGTGCTCGGCCGTCTTCTCGTGCGGCTGTCACAGGCCCTGGGCGCACCCATCCCCACGGTCTGGGAACTGGACCCGGGACGCGCGAACGATCCGGGCCATGCCCGCGCCGTCGACCCGGCCGACGACCCGCGCCGCGACTACCGCTGGGTGGTCGACGCCAGCGGCGACTCGCGCGTGCTCGACGCGCTCATGCCGCGGCTGGCGCGCGGAGCCACCGTGACTCTCGCCGGCTTCTACGCCGAGCCCGTCCAGTTCGCGTTCGCGCCGGCATTCGGCAGGGAACCCGTGATCCGGGTGGCGGCCGAGTGGCGTCCCGAAGACCTCGGGGACGTCGCCGCAATGCTGTCTGACGGGCGGCTGTCGCTGGCCGGGCTGATCACCCACCGACGCCCGGCCGAAGAGGCCGGCGCCGCCTACGAACAGGCGTTCACCGACGCCGCCTGCCTGAAGATGGTCCTCGACTGGCGGGCCGCCCCGGGCGAATCGGAGACCCAGCATGCATGAGGCCACACTCAAGCGCATCGAAACCGTAGCGGCGCCCGTGTCGCAGTCCGGCGGAGACTCGAAGACCGAGATCATCGCGATCTACGGCAAGGGGGGCATCGGCAAGAGTTTCACGCTGGCGAACGTCAGCTACATGCTGGCGCAGCAGGGCAAGCGGGTGTTGCTGATCGGCTGCGATCCCAAGAGTGACACCACCTCGCTGCTGTTCGGCGGCAAGGCCTGTCCGACCATCATCGAGACGTCGGCGGCACGCAAGCAGGCGGGCGAGCCGGTCGCGATCGGCGACGTCTGCTTCAAGCGCGACGGGGTTTTCGCCATGGAGCTGGGCGGCCCCGAAGTGGGCCGCGGCTGCGGCGGACGCGGCATCATCCACGGATTCGAGTTGCTCGAGAAGCTCGGCTTTCACGAGTGGGGCTTCGACTACGTGCTGCTCGACTTCCTCGGTGACGTGGTCTGCGGCGGCTTCGGACTGCCGATCGCGCGAGATCTCTGTCAGAAGGTCGTGGTGGTCGGCTCCAACGATCTGCAGTCCCTGTACGTCGCCAACAACGTCTGTTCGGCCGTGCGCTACTTCCGCTCCCTGGGCGGAAACGTCGGCGTCGCCGGTCTGGTCGTCAACAAGGACGACGGCAGCGGCGAGGCGGCGAACTTCGCCGCCCGCGTGGGCATTCCCGTGCTGGCCTCGATCCCGGCCGACGACGACATCCGTCGCAAGAGCGCCAGTTACGAGATCGTGGGTCGGCCCGACGGCCGGTGGGGGCCCTTGTTCGCGGGCCTGGCCGAGCGCCTGGTCGGCGCACCGCCCCAGTTGCCCGAACCCCTCAGCGGGGACGGCCTGCTCGACCTCTTCGACGGCGACACCGTGGGCCGCAACGTGACGCTCGACCCGGCCACCGCCGAAGACATGCGTGGCGGCAGGATCACCGAGCGTCCGTCGCTCGAAGTGGTCTACGAGACCGCGCGGTCCTGAGAGGCGGAGCGAGACCATGTCAACGTCCGACGCAACCGGCTCCGTGTCCGAACATCCCGTTCGGTGGGCGCCCCGCGCCGACGGCATCGCCGAACGGCCGGACGGTGTCAGCTGCGCAACGGGTCGGGAGCCACTTGCCGCGGCGGCCCGGGCCAGCGGCAAGACGGCACTGCTCGAGCGACTCGAACAGGACTACCCACAGGGCCCGCACGATCAGCCGCAGAGCATGTGCCCGGCGTTCGGGTCCCTGCGGGTGGGGCTTCGCATGCGGCGCACGGCAACCGTGCTCTCGGGTTCGGCATGCTGCGTCTACGGGCTGACGTTCACCTCGCATTTCTACGGGGCCAGACGTTCGGTGGGCTACGTGCCGTTCGACTCCGAGACCCTGGTCACGGGCAAGTTGTTCGAAGACATCCGCGAGTCGGTGCACGCCATGGCCGACCCGGGCCGCTACGACGCCATCGTCATCATCAATCTCTGCGTGCCCACGGCCTCGGGCGTGCCGCTGGATCTGCTTCCTTCGAGCATCAACGGCGTGCGCATCATCGGCATCGACGTCCCGGGCTTCGGTGTGCCCACCCACGCCGAAGCCAAGGACGTGCTCGCCGCCGCCATGCTCGACTATGCCCGACGGGAGATCATGCAGGGACCGGTGCCGGCACCGGGCGCGCCCGCGCAGGATGCACCCGCCGTGGCGTTGCTCGGCGAGATGTTTCCTGCCGATCCGATGACCGTGTCCGCACTGCTGGCGCCGCTCGGCCTGGCCGCCGGGCCGGCTGTGCCCACGCGGGAGTGGCGAGAGCTCTACCGCGCGCTCGCCTGTCCGGTGGTGGCGGCGATTCATCCGCACTACACGGCCAGCGTGCGGGTGTTCGAATCCGCGGGCCGTCGTGTCGTGGGCTCCGCACCGGTGGGCGTGGCGGGAACCGAGAGCTGGCTGCGCGCGCTCGGCACTGCCATGAAAGTCTCCCCCGGCCGCGTCGACGACGCGCTGGACGCGGCGCTGCCACCGATCCGTAAGGCCCTGCAGGCTCATCCGATCGACGCGCGCATCACGGTATCCGGCTACGAGGGGTCCGAGCTCCTGGTGGCCCGGCTGCTGATCGAGAGCGGTGCTCAGGTGCCCTACGTGGGTTCGGCCTGTCCGCGAACACCCTGGCTGGCACAGGACATGGCCTGGCTCGAGGCGCACGGCACGGAAGTGCGGCTGAGGGCCTCGCTCGAGCACGACACGGACGCTGTTTCCCGCTACGCCCCCGACCTGGCCATCGGCACGACCCCGGTGGTCCAGTTCGCCAAGCAGCGTCGCATTCCGGCCATGTACTTCACCAACCTGATCTCCGCCCGTCCTCTGATGGGTGCACCCGGCGCGGGCTCTCTGGCCGCGGTGATCAATGCCGCGCTGGGCAACGGCCGGCGCTACGCCGCCATGGACGAATTCTTCGACGGCGTCGGAAGTGGACCGAACGCCGGCATCTGGCCGCAGGCGCCCCGCGAGGTGTCGTCATGCTGATTCAGGATCACGACCGGGCCGGCGGCTACTGGGGCGCGGTCTACGTGTTCGCCGCGGTGCGCGGCCTGCAGGTGATCATCGACGGCCCGGTGGGTTGCGAGAACCTGCCGGTCACCTCCGTGCTGCATTACACGGATGCGTTGCCGCCGCACGAGCTGCCCATCGTGGTCACCGGGCTGGGCGAGGACGAACTGGGCCAGCACGGCACCGAGCAGGCGATGCGCCGGGCGCACCAGTGTCTGGATCCGGACGCGCCCGCCGTCGTCGTCACGGGCTCCATCGCGGAGATGATCGGCGGAGGCGTCACACCGGAAGGGACCGGCATCAAGCGCTTCCTCCCGCGCACGATCGACGAGGATCAGTGGCAGAGCGCGGATCGCGCCATGCGCTGGGTATGGAGCGAGTTCGGGCCCCGCAAGGTCAAGCCGCGCAAGCGCCCGGCCGGTGAACGTCCGCGCGTGAACATTCTCGGACCGGCCTACGGCATGTTCAACGGCCCTTCGGACCTGGCCGAGATCCGGCGACTGGTCGAGGGCATCGGCGCGGAGGTCAACCTCACGTTCCCGCTCGGCACGGACCTCGCCGACGTTGCCAGGCTCGCGGACGCCGACGCCAACATCGTGATGTATCACGAGTACGGACGGCTTCTCGCCGAGACGCTCGAGCGACCCTACGTGCAGGCCCCCGTCGGCCTGCACAGCACCACCCGCTTCCTGCGCGCGCTCGGCGGACTGCTCGAGCTCGATCCGGAACCCTTCATCGAACGTGAACGCCACACCACGCTGAAGCCGGTCTGGGATCTCTGGCGTTCGGTCACGCAGGACTTCTTCGCCACGGCCTCGTTTGCCGTGGTGGCCGGTCAGACCCATGCAGAAGGCATCCGTCGTTTGCTCGAAGACGATCTGGGCATGCCGTGTACGCTCGCCGTCACCCGGCGGCCGGGCGTGAAGACCGACAACGACGCGGTCCGGGAGCGGCTGTGTTCGAACACGCCC